>NZ_JABFAZ010000015.1:0-8680 GCF_017168505.1 Micrococcus sp. KRD077
AGATGTTTATAAGAGACAGGTCTGGGGGGCCGGGGTGGGCTTGCGTCGCTGTGCTCGCAGACTCAGGTCGGGCTCAAGCTGCTTCTCGTTCATGCGGTGATCCTTTCGAAGATGAGGCCGGCCAGGTCGGCGTAGGCGGAGGCGACGGGTTCGCGCTTCTCATAGTGGCCCAGCCAGTCGCAGGCCAGACGTGCACCGGGGACGATGGAGCGGGCCGGCACCAGGGGGGTGAGCAGCAGCCCGGTCTCGCGCAGCTCCCAGCAGGGCCATGGACTGTTTGAACGCGGCCACGCTGCGGCAGGCTCCGTGCACCCCGACGCAGTCGTCCGAGGCGGGGCGGGCCGCATAGATCACCCGTCTGCGGCGGTGAACGCGTTGGGGGTCAACGGCCCGCCCTGACGGTCGGGGCAGTGGACGACGAGCTGTGGATGCCGCGAGCGAGACGAAGGGCGGGGGCTTCGCGTCTCCGCCTCTATCGTCGGGTCCCCGCGCCCTCCGGCCGACCCCATCCATGACGGCGCGGGGCTGCCGGCGTTCCGGACGGGCCCGGTTGACCGGCCTGCGATCACCCCACCGGCCCCGGGGACAGGGTCCACGTCGAGAGCAGCCGACCCAGCAGGCAGCCCCGCCCGGCCACCCTCAGTCCCGTGGCGTGACCGAGCGCAGCGCGAGCTCGGTGAGGACGGCCGCCTCGAGGGCCTCGCGTCCCTTGTCCTCTCGGGATCCGGGCAGGCCCGCCCGGTCGCGGGCCTGCTGCTCGGTGTCCACGGTGAGCACGCCGAAGCCCACGGGAACGCCGGTGCGCACCGAGACCTCCGTCACGCCCTGGGTCACGGACTGGCACACGTAGTCGAAGTGCGGGGTGTCCCCGCGCACCACGACGCCCAGGACCACGACGACGTCGAATCGCTCCGCCAGCCGCGCCGCGGCGACGGTGAGCTCGACGGTGCCGGGCACGCGCACGAGCACGGGTTCCAGGCCCAGGTCGGCCGCGGCGGCCTGCGCCCCGGCGATCAGCCCGTCCATGATCTCCGTGTGCCACTGGGCGGCGACGATCGCCACGTTCAGGCCGCTCGCAGCGGCGGGGTCGGGGGTGAAGGTCGGGGCTCCGGCGCCGCTCATGGGGTGTCCTCCTGGTGGGTGGGGTGGGTCGGGTCGGTGGTCGGGTCATCGGCCGGCGTGGCGGGGCCGCCGGTGGCCGTCGGCGGTTCGAGCACGCGGTCCGCCAGGGCGTGGGCCATGCGGTCCCGCTTGGTGCGCAGGTAGACGACGTTGTGCTCGGTGACGGGCGTGGGGGCCGGGACACGCTCGACGACGTCGATGCCGGCCGCCCGCAGCCCCGCGACCTTCGCGGGGTTGTTGGTGACCAGGCGGATGCGCCGATGGCCGGCGGCCGTGAGGACGGCGGCGGCCCCGGCCCAGTCGCGCGCCTCGGCGGGCAGACCGAGGGCGAGGTTGGCCTCGACGGTGTCCATCCCCTCCTCCTGGAGCCGGTAGGCGCGGATCTTGTTGGCCAGGCCGATGCCGCGTCCTTCGTGGCCCCGGAGGTAGAGGACGGCGCCGCCCTCGGCCGCCGCGCGGGCGAGGGCGTCCTCGAGCTGGGGGCCGCAGTCGCAGCGCAGGGAGCCGAGCACGTCGCCGGTGAGGCACTCCGAGTGCACGCGGACGGTGAGGGGACGCTCCGGGTCGGTCTCCCCCGCCACGAGCAGCAGGTGCTCAGCCCCGGTCTCGGCGTCCACGTGCACGCTCACGCGGAACAGGCCGTGCCGGGTCGGCAGGGTGGCCTCGGCGGGGACGGCGGTCAGGGTCGGCGTCGTCTCCTCCAGGTGGGCCACGAGGTCCTCGATGGAGATGAGCACGAGGCCGTGCTCATCGGAGAACTCCCGCAGGGCGGGCAGGCGCATCATGGTGCCGTCGTCGTGGACGAGCTCGGCGATGGCGGCCACGGGCGCGACGCCGGCCAGGCGGCACAGCTCGACGCCGGCCTCGGTGTGGCCGCGGCGGGCCCGGACGCCGCCGGGGACGGCGCGCAGGGGGAACACGTGACCGGGCCGGGTCAGGTCACCGGGGGCGGCACCGGGGTCGGCGAGCACGCGGAGGGTGCGGGTGCGGTCGGCGGCGGAGATGCCGGTGGTGACGCCGGCGGCGGCGTCCACGCTCACGGTGTAGGCGGTCCCCTTGGGGTCCTCGTTGACGGTGGTCATGGGCGGCAGGGCCAGGCGGTCGGCCAGGCCGGCCGGCAGGGGCGCGCAGATGACGCCCGAGGTGTGGCGGACGGTGAAGGCGGTGACCTCGTCGGTGGCCAGGGCGGCCGCGTAGATCAGGTCGCCCTCGTTCTCGCGGTCGGCGTCGTCCACGACGACGACGGGCCGGCCGGCGACGATCGCGGCGATCGCCGCGGGGACGGGGTCCAGACGGATGTGCTCGCTCACGGGCGGGCCTCCTCGGTGGGTGCGGCGGGGGCGGACGGGATGAGCGCGAGACGCTCGGCGTACCGGGCGAGCACGTCGGTCTCGAGGTTGACGCGGTCGCCCGGCCGCAGGGCGCCCAGGGTGGTGGCCTCGAGCGTGGCCGGGATGATGCCGACCTCGAACCAGTGCGCGGCCGCGCCCGGGTCGGAGACGGCGGTGACGGTGAGGGAGACGCCCTGCAGGGCGATGGCCCCCTGCGCGGGGACGTAACGCGCCAGGCGGGCGGGCAGGCCGATGCGCAGGGTGGTCCAGGCCCCGTGCGGGGTGACCGCGAGGACCTGGCCGGTCCCGTCCACGTGGCCCTGGACCACGTGCCCGTCCAGGTGGTCGGTGGGGCGCAGACAGCGCTCGAGGTTGACCCGGTCCCCCGGGGCGCGGTCGCCGAGGCTGGTCATCCGCAGCGTCTGGCCCATGAGGTCGGCACGGAACACGCCGGGGCGCTCCGTGGGTCCGTCGAGGGCCGTGAGGCACACGCCGTCGACGGCGAGCGAGCCGCCGGCGGGCAGCCCGTCGAGGGCGCCGCCGGCGTCGAGGGTCAGCAGGGCGGTGTCGGCGGCCGCGTCGTGCTCGAGGGCGACGACGGTGCCGAGATGGGTGACGATGCCGGTGAACACTCAGTCCTCCTGGAAACGGGTCGGGGCGGGGGCGGTGCGGTGGGCAGGCGCGGGGCCGGCACGGGGCTCAGGTGGGTCCAGACGTCGTCCCCGAGGGCACGGACGGGGCCACCCTCCGCGGGGTCGGGGTGCCAGCGCAGTGCCTCGGACAGCGTGGCGACGTCCAGGCCGGCGACGGCGGCGCGGCCCGGGCCGAGCAGCAGGGGCGCGGTGTAGACCATGAGCTCGTCCACGAGGCCGGCGCGCAGCCACGCGCCGAGCACGCGGGGCCCGCCCTCGATGAGCACGTGCTCGGCACGGCGGCCGTGGGGCCAGGGCCCGGGATGGGCGGCGAGCGCGGCGAGGACGGCGTGCGGGTCGTGGTCGAGGACCTCCAGCACCACCGGGTGGGTGCGCAGGGCGGCGCCGTCGGGCACGGGCCGGTGACCCTGGACGACGGGCACGGGCTGGTGCGCGAGTTCGGCGCCGACGGCGTCACGGGCGGTGAGGCGGGGGTCGTCGGCCAGGACGGTCCCCGTGCCGACGACGATGGCGTCGACGCGGGAGCGCACCTCGTGGGCGTGGACGCGGGAGTCCGGGCCGGTGATCCACTGGCTCGTGCCGTCGGCGGCCGCGGCGTGGCCGTCGAGGGACTGAGCGAGGTGCCCGGTCACCCACGGACGGCCTGCGTCGCGGACCTCGCGCCAGCGGGCGGTGAGCGTGAGGGCGGCCGTCTCGCCGGTGGGGCCGGTGACGTGCACCCCGTGCGCGGCGAGGCGGGCCGCGCCGCCGCCGTCGTGACCGGTGGGGTCCGCGACGGCGTAGCGCAGTGCGCCGATCTCCGCGTCCAGGACGGCCTGGGAGCAGGGGCCGGTGCTGCCGGTGTGGTCGCAGGGCTCGAGGGTGACGTGCAGCGTCAGGCCGGCGGGGTCGAGGGCGGCCAGGGCCGGATCCGCGGCGCGGGCGGCCCGCCAGCGGGCGAGGGCGTCGACCTCGGCGTGGGCGGTCCCCCGTCCGCGGTGGTGGCCGACGGCCAGGACGCGGCCGGCCTCGTCGGTCAGGACGGCCCCGACGAGGGGGTTGGCGCCGCGCACACCGCGCAGCGCGGCGTGGACGGCGAGGTCCATGGGGTCGGCGGGCGGGGTCTCGGCGGCGCTCATCGGGCGACGTCCCCCTCGGGGCCGTCGGGCAGCAGCGTCTCCACGGCGGGCTTGTCCCGGTCTGTGGCGCGCAGCCACACGAAGAAGCCGATCAGGGTGAAGGCGCCGTAGAAGGCGTACATCACGGCCGAGGCGTAGTAGCCGGTGCTCCACAGCAGGGGCACGCCGACGACGTCCACGGCCACCCAGATCAGCCAGAACTCCACCCAGCCGCGCGCCATGCCGTAGGTCGCCAGCAGCGATCCCACGAACGTCCAGGCGTCCGCCCACACCGGCTCCCACGAACCCAGGGCGCGGAACACGGGGGTGAGGGCGACGGTGCCGACCGCCATGGCCGTCACGAGGAACACGCGCCCGCGCCAGCCGGCCCACTCCGGGGTGATGGCGGGAGCGTCCTCGGCGTGGCCCCGGCGGGCCTGACGCCAGCGCGCCCAGCCGTAGACGGAGACGGCGATGAACATGACCTGTCGGCCGGCCTGGCCGAGCAGGGTGGCGTGATCGGCCCCCGTGAACAGGGAGGCGAGGAAGACCGTCAGCAGGATGAGGTTGCCGAGGATGCCCACGGGCCAGGCCCAGACCCTGCGCGCCATGCCGCCCAGGGCGGAGGCGAGGCCGAAGACGTTGCCCAGCACCTCGCGCATGAGCAGGCCCCCGCCGGCGACCGGGATGGTCCAGTTGAAGGCGTCCACTAACCAGTCCATGACCGTGACGCCACCTCCTCGGATCGGGACTCCGAGGGGTGCGCTCCGCAGCCCTCCCGCGCAGGGCGCGGAACGGCTCCGCCGCGTGCCTCTCCCATCCCGACTGTACGGTCGGCACCGGAATTCCACCGGTCAGGCCGCCCGGCACCGCCTCGGATGAGGACGGGCCGCGCGGTTAGCGGGCTGTCACCGCCGGTGCGGACTTCCACCGCATCTCGGAGCACGTTGCTGTCCAGCAGTATCGCACGCCCGGCCGGCCGCGCATGCCGGACGTCACCGGGCGACGTCCGGCGCGGCGGCCGGGCGACCGCGTCGCCGGGCTCAGTGGCAGGCGCGGGCGGCGGCGGTGCGCAGGCCGACGAGCGCGGCGTCGGGGTCCTCGGCGCCGAACACCGCGGAGCCGGCCACGAACACGTCGGCCCCGGCCTCGGCCGCGCGTTCGATGGTCTCCCGGTTCACGCCGCCGTCGACCTGGAGGGCCAGCGGGGCGGGCCCGCCGTCGAGGGCGCGGCGGGCCCGGCGGATCTTCGGCAGCACGACGTCGAGGAACGCCTGCCCCCCGAAGCCGGGCTCCACGGTCATCAGCAGGAGCATGTCCAGCTCCGGGAGCATGTCCAGGTAGGGCTCGACCGCGGTCGTCGGCCGCAGCGCCATGCCGGCCTTCGCTCCGGCCGCGCGCAGCTCGCGGGCCAGTCGGACGGGCGCCGCCGACGCCTCGGCGTGGAAGGTCACGGACTCGGCCCCCGCCTCCGCGTAGCCGGGCGCCCAGCGGTCGGCGTCCTCGATCATCAGGTGGAGGTCCAGCGGCAGGTCCGTGGCGCGTCGGATCGCCTCGACCACGGGCAGGCCGAGGGTGAGGTTCGGGACGAAGTGGTTGTCCATGACGTCCACGTGCACCGCGTCTGCGCTGGGGATGCGGGCCAGCTCGTCGGCGAGGCGGGCGAAGTCCGCGGACAGGATCGAGGGGTGCAGGCGCGGGGCGCGGGCGGTCATGGGCGGGTCCTCTCGGTCAGGCGCCGGGGGCGCGCAGCAGGGCCAGGAACATGGCGTCGGTGCCGTGCCGGTGCGGCCAGAGCTGGGCCGTGCGGGCGACCACATCGGCCGGCTCCGGCGCGCCGGCGGGTTCGGCCTCGTCCAGGCGCAGGTCGTCGAGCGCGACGGTGTCGAGGGCGGTGCGGGCGTCGAGCAGCTCCAGCTCGGGGTGGCGGCGCACGAGGTCCTGGACCTGGACGACGGTCTCCGCGACGTGCGGGGAGCAGGTCACGTAGGCGAGCACCCCGCCGGGGGCGAGGACGGAGACCGCCGCGTCGAGCAGCTCGGCCTGCAGGCCGGTGAGCTCGGCGAGGTCGGCCGGGGTGCGGCGCCAGCGCGACTCGGGTCGGCGGCGCAGCGCACCGAGGCCGGTGCAGGGGGCGTCCACGAGGACGCGGTCGAACGCCGGGGCCGCCTCGGGGGCGTCGGCGATCGTGCGGCCGTCCCCGGCCCGGACGGTCCAGGCTCCGGCGGGCACGGCGGCGAGTGCCTGCCGGACGAGGTCGGCGCGGTGCGGGGCGACCTCGTTGGCCACGAGCGTCGCACCCCGCTCGGCGGCGAGGGCGGCCAGCAGGGCCGCCTTGCCGCCGGGGCCGGCGCACAGGTCGAGCCAGCGCTCGGCCCGCCCCTCGGCCGCGGGGACGGGTGCCTGGGCCAGGGCGCGGGCGGTGAGCTGGGAGCCGGCGTCCTGGACGCGGAGCACGCCCTCGCGCACCCCGGGCAGACGGCCGGCGTCGCCGCCGGAGTGCAGGGCGGAGTCCGGGGCCAGCGGCCCGGGTTCGGCGCCGTCGTCGAGGGCCGCGGCGAGCGCCTCGGCCCCACCGGCCACGGGCAGGGCGACGAGGTTGACCACGGGCGGGGCGTTGTCCGCCTCGAGCAGGGCGGCCAGCTCGGCGTCGCGGTCGGCGATGTGGCGGGTGCCGCGGTGAGCGGCCAGGGCCTGGCGCAGCGCGCGGACGATCCACACGGGGTGCGAGGTGCGGACGGCCAGGGCGGCGTCGCCGCCGTCGGCGGGGGCGACGTCGGCCAGCCACTCCTCGAGGGGGCGTTCGGCGACCCGACGCAGCACCGCGTTCACAAACCCGGAGGCGCCGGCCCCGATCTCGGCGCGCACGAGGGAGACGGTGGCGTCGAGGGCGGCGTGGGCGGGCACGCGCATGCCCAGCAGCTGGTGGGCGCCGAGCCGCAGGGCGTCGAGCACGGGTGGGTCGATCTTCTCGAGCGGGCGGTCCACGCAGCGGGTCAGGATCGCGTCGTACAGGCCGAGCCCGCGCAGGGTGCCGTAGGCGAGTTCGGTGGCGAAGCCCGCGTCGCGCCGGTCGAGGCGGGCCTGGCGGATGCGCGCCGGGAGGACCAGGTTCGCGTACGCGTCCTCCGCGTGGACGGAGCGGACCACCCCGAACGCGACGCGGCGCGCCGGGTCGGCGGTGCGGGAGCGCTGTGACGGCGCCTGCGCCGAGTACTTCCGCCCGGCGCCGGAGCGACCCCGGTTGCGGGTGCGCCCCTGCGCGTCGCGGCGGTCCTGGGCGTCCGGCCGGGGTGCGCGGCCGCGTTCTCCGCGGGCCCCTCGCTCGCCCCGGCCCTGTCCTGCCTGTCCTTCGCGGCTCATGCGCGTGCCTCCTCGTCCTGTGCCGCGGCGTTCCGCGCGGCCTCGCGTGCCGCCGCCCGGGCGGCGGCCTCCTGGCGGGCCTGTTCTTCGTGGTGGGCGAGCGCCTCCCCGGCCAGCAGCGCGGCCCCGGCGGCGGCGCCGCGCGCCCAGTCGGCGGCCGGCATCAGCTTCCTGCCCGCCGGCTGGACGCGGGAGAGCCGGACGGCCCCGCCGGCCGTGCGCAGCCAGGCGGCCTTCGCGGCCACCAGGATCTGCCCGGGAACCGCGGCGTCGAGGGCGGAGGGCCAGCCGTCGTCGCCGGCGCGGACCGGGGCGACGCCGTCGAGCTTGAAACGGGCCGGGGCGGCGCCGTCGTCCGCGGTCAGCCAGCCCCAGGCGCCGGGCTCGGGGGTGACGCCGTTGATCCGGGCGGCCACCTCGGCGGCCGGGCGGGCGGGGTCCACCAGGCCGTCTGCGGCCGTGAGCTTCGGCGCGTGGGAGGGTTCGCCGCGCTGGGGCGTCGCCGTCGCGGTGCCGGCCGCCAGGCGGTCGAGCACGTCGATCACGAGCGGACCGCCGCGCTCGGCGAGGTCGGTGAGCACGGCCCCGGCGGTCTCGTCGGCCGCGACGGGGCGGGTGAGCCGGGCGAAGACGGGGCCGGTGTCCAGGCCCTCTTCGAGCTGGAACACGTCGGCGGCGATCTCGGTCTCCCCGGCCATCACGGCGCGCTGGACGGGGGCGGCGCCGCGGTAGGCCGGCAGCGCGGAGAAGTGCAGGTTGAGCCAGCCGTGGCGGGGGATCTGCAGGGCCTCGGCGGGCACGAGCGCCCCGTAGGCGACGACGACGGCCACGTCTGCCTCGAGCGCCCGGATCGCCTGGAGGGCATCGGCGCCCTCGGGTCCGCGGAGTCGGTCGGCCTTGAGCACGGGCAGGCCGGCCTCCTCGGCCACGATCGCGACCGGCGACGGGGTCAGCACCCGCCGGCGCCCGACCGGGGCGTCCGGCCGGGTGAGCACGCCGACGACCTCGTGGGGCGAGTCGAGCAGGGCGTGCAGCACGGGCACGGCGGTCTCGGGCGTGCCGGCGTAGAGCACGCGCAGGGGCGTCGGGGCGGTCATCGGGCGGCTCCTGTTCC
>NZ_JABFAZ010000016.1:0-4328 GCF_017168505.1 Micrococcus sp. KRD077
GAGCGGGGCCCGGGTGGGGCGGCCCGGTTCCGTGGGCGGAAGCGGCAGGCCAGAGCGTTCCGTGGGCAGAAGTGCCCTCTCTTCTGCCCACGGAGGCGACGGGGTTGTGGGTTCTGCCCACGGAGGCGATGGGGTTGTGGGTTCTGCCCACGGAGGCGACGGGGTTGTGGGTTCTGCCCACGGAGGCGCCGGGACTGCGGTGGCCGGCCGGGCGCGGGAGCCGGCCCGGTCCGCCCCGAGGCGGGGGCCGACGTCGACCTTCGGTGGACGCGCGGCGGCCTGTGCGCCTCCTAGGCTGGACGCCATGATCCGAGTAGTCGTGGCCGACGACCAGGCGTTGATGCGCACCGCCCTCGAGCACTTCGTGGCCCAGGCTGAGGACCTCGAGGTGGTCGGCTCCGCCGAGGACGGGGTCCAGGCCCTCGAGGCGGCCCGCACGCTGGCCCCCGACGTCGTGCTGATGGACATGCAGATGCCCCGCATGGACGGCGTCGAGGCCACCGCGCGCATCTCCGCCGAGGCCCCGGGCGTGCGCGTCCTGGCGATCACCACCTTCTCCTCCGAGCAGTACCTCGTGCCCGCCCTGCGCGCCGGCGCCGCCGGCTACCTCGTGAAGGACGCCCCGCCGGCCGAGGTGGTGGACGCCATCCGCCGCGTCCATGCCGGGGACGCCGTGTTCTCCGCCCGCGTGGCCGCGGACCTGGTGGAGGCCGTCACCGCGGCCCCCGAGCACACCGCCCCCTCCACCCCCCGCGCGTCACCGCGGCAGCAGGAACCAGCCCATCACGGCCATGCCGAGGATCCCGGCGAGCATGGCCGGCAGCAGCACCACGAACAGGTTCCGCCGCGTCACGGCCCAGCCGGGCATCTGCGGCGACTGCGCCCCCGCGGCCATGCCGTGGGCCACCTGGATGCGAGCGGGCCCGGCGACGATGCCCCAGCCCGCGGCCGCGTTGTGCAGGCCGTTGGACCAGGGCGGGGGGACGCCCAGGGCGGCGCCTGTGTCCATCTGCAGGGGGCCGATCAGGGCCATGGCCCCGGTGTTCGAGGCCGTGATGAAGCCGGCGAACGCGCCGAGGAACGGCATCGCCACCAGGTAGGACTCCCCCATCCCGCTGAGTGCGCCCGCGAGCGCCTGCGAGACCCCGCCGGCGGAGAGGATGAGCCCGAACGCCACGTAGAGCGCGTTGGGGATGGCGGTGCCCACCCACAGCTTCCCGGCCTCGCGGGGGACGCGGCGGCGGGCGGCGGCGTCGAGGTGGAGCAGCTGCACGCCCACGCCCACCGCCACGAACGCCCACAGCGCCGGCGTCCCCACGAGGGCCGCCGCCCCCTCGAGCCCGAACGCGCCCTTCACGGTGGTGCCCAGCACGGTGCCGGCCATGAGCGTCAGGTACGGCACCACGTCCCGCCCCGGCCCGGGCAGCAGCCGGCCGCCGCGGATCACGAGCAGCCAGGCCACGGTGAGCACGAACGTGGCGACGGCGCCCGCCGGCGCGGTGCCGACCACGAGGTTCGCCCCCAGGATCAGCGCCCACTGGGCGACCCCGGAGAGCACGGCGACGCCGAGCCAGGGCAGTGTCCGGGCCGGGCCGACGTCGACTCGCATGCCGCGCGCCCCGCGCAGCAGCAGCACCGTGGCCACGCCCGCCACCAGGCAGGCCGGCAGGTTGAACACCGCGGCGGTGACCCCGATCTCCCGGAAGTCCAGGCCGAACAGGCGGGCGCCCATGAGCGTGCCCGGCGCCATGGACCCCCACGGGCCGATGGTGAGCGCGAGGACGGAGATCAGCGCGGACCGGAACGCCGTGTAGCCCAGACCCAGCAGCAGCGGCACACCCACGATCAGGGAGACGCCGAACCCGGTCACGGTCTCGAGGAACGGGATGACGCCGTGCACCATGAGCAGCGCGGTCGCGATCGTGGGGCCGTTGCCCGCCGACAGCCACGCGGCCAGGCGCGCGTGCCCGCCCGAGTACTCCATGACGCGGGACAGGGTGATACCGCCAGCGATGATCGCCAGGATCTCGAGCAGCGTGGGCACGCCGGCGCCGATCGCGCCGCCCAGGTCGCCCGGGGCCACGCCGAAGGCCGTGAGGGCCAGCAGCACGGCCACGGCCGTCCCGGCGGCCGGGGCCACCCACGCGGGCAGCCGGGTGAGCAGCAGCACGAGGGTGAGCAGGATGGGTGAGAGCGCGAGCAGCACCTCCACGGCGCACCCCCTCTCCTCGTGTACTGCGCCCCACTGTAGGCGCGGGGTGGGGCCGACACCCCTCCCCTTTACTCTGGGGGTCATGACGCAGCCATCCCACCCCGACGACGTCACCCGCGCCCGCCTGATCCCGCCCGTGCCCGTGGCGGTGGCCCCGATGGCCGGCGGCCCCTCGACCCCGGAGCTGGTGGCCGCCGTCGTCGGCGCAGGCGGCGGCGGGTTTCTCGCCGGCGGCATGCGGACGGCCGCGCAGATGCGCGCGCAGGTGGACGCGCTGCGCGCGCTGCTGGGCGCGGAGGGGCCGGACCGCTGGGGCGTGAACCTGTTCGTGCCGGACGCGGTGAACACGGCCATCCCGGACGCGGCGCGCACGGAGGCGGCACGGTCGGCGCGGACGGCGGCCGTCGCCGCGTACCGGGCGGGCCTGACGGCCGACGGCGCCGCCGGCCTGCCCACCGCCGCGGACGTCGTCCCGGACCCGGACGCCGAACGGGCCGACTTCGACGCCCTGCTCACCGCCGCCGAGGAGCAGGCGTGGCCGCTGGTCTCCTTCACGTTCGGCCTGCCGGCCGCCGACGTGTTCGCCCGGCTGGCCGCCGCGGGTATCCCGGCCGGAGCCACCGTGACGGACGCGACCGAGGCGCGGGCCGCCCTCGACCACGGGGCCGCGTTCCTCGTGGTGCAGGGCCACCGCGCCGGCGGGCACCGGGGCACGTCGGACCCGGCCGCGGAGCCGACCCGCGCCGAGATGCCGACGGTGCTGGCGGCGGTGCGCGACGTCGTCGGGACGGGGGCCGCGAGCGCCATGCCCGTGGTGGCCGCCGGCGGCGTGGGCACCGCCGAGGACGTGCGCGCCCTGCTCACCGCCGGCGCGGACGCCGTCGCGGCCGGCACCGCGTTCCTCCTCACCCCGGAGGCGGGCACCTCGGCGGCGCACCGGGCCGCCGTCGCGGCGTGTGCGGCCGGGACACGCTTCTCCGCCGACGACGGCCGGGCCCGCACCGCCCTGACCCGCGCCTACACGGGGCGGTGGGCGCGGTCGCTGGCCACCGCGTTCATGGCGGAGCACCCGGACGCCCCCGCCGCGTACCCCGAGGTCAACGTCCTGACGAAGGGGCTGCGCGCCGCCGCCGCGGCCGTCGGCGACCTCGAACGCGTCCACCTGTGGGCCGGCACCGAGGCGCACCGGGTCCGTGAGGCGCCGGCCGCCGACGTCCTCGCCTCCCTCACGCCCTGAGGACCGCCCCGGATCATCCCGCGGGCTGACGCCGGCCCCTCCGCCTGCGGCCTAGGCTGGCCCGCGTGAACCCCCTGCGCCGCCTCGACCAGTGGACGCGCCTGCACCCCGTGCGCACGGACGTGATGGCCGCCGCAGCCCTGTTCACCGTACTCGTGGCGCTCCCGTGGATCGCGCTCGGGCCGATGGTCGCCCCGGACCCCCAGGGCCGGCAGACGGCCGTCTCCCTCCTGGTCGGGGCCGGCATGGTCCTGCCGTGGGCCGTGCGTCGGGTGCGCCCGGTGGCCTCGGCCGCCGTCGTGACGGCCGCGGCCGTCCTGCACCTGCTCGCCGGGCCCGAGTTCAGCCTGTCCCTGCTGATGGTGCCGCTCACCGTCTACAACCTCGCTGCGAACGCGCCCCGGAGCGTCTCCGTGGCCGGGCTCCTCCTGGGGCTGGTCGGCGGCGTGGCCAACGGGGTGAAGGTGTGGCTGTTCCCGGCGCAGTTCGTCACCCCCGACGGCCTCACCGTCCGCTCCCCCGCGGAGCCGCTGGCCATGGTCATCATGGCGATCGGCTGCGGGCTCATGGTGCTCACCGCGTGGGCGTTCGGCGACGTCGTGCGCAACCGCCGCCTCACCGTGCGCGCCCTCGAGGACCGCGCCCACCGCCTCGAGGTGCAGTCCCGGCAGGAGCGCGAGCTCGCCGCCGCCGACGAGCGCAGCCACATCGCCCGGGAGATGCACGACATCGTCGCCCACTCCCTGCAGGTGATCATCTCCCAGGCCGACGGCGCCCGGTACGCCGCCGCCGCCAAGCCCGCGCTCGCGGTCACCGCGCTCGAGACCATCGGCCAGACCGGCCGTTCCGCGCTCGCGGACATGCGCCAGCTGCTCGGCG
>NZ_JABFAZ010000017.1:0-40833 GCF_017168505.1 Micrococcus sp. KRD077
GTCATGGGGAGGTCCTTTCTCCAGGCGGGGGCGAGGCGGAGCCGAGGGGGACGACGGCGCCGGGCGGCGCCGTCGTCGGAGGCGGTCAGTTGCCGCCGAGGGCGACCAGCGGGTCGATCCGGGTGACGCGGTAGACCGCGACGACGGCGGCGAGCATGCCGAGCACGAGGACCCCGGCGGCGGGCACCGCGGTGGTGGCCCACGAGAGCTCGAACGGGACGGCCCGCCCCGCGAACGCGCCGACCACGGCGGCCAGCCCGGTGCCCACGGCCACGCCCCCGACGAGCACGAACGCGGCCTGCGCGAGCGAGTCCTTCAGCACCCAGCCGTTCGAGCCGCCGAGGGCCTTGAGCACCGCGATGTCGCGGGTGCGCTGCACCGTCCAGATGGACAGGAACGCGATCACCACGAGCGCCGAGATGCCGTACAGGAAGCCCTGCATGGTCATCAGGGAGCCGTTCTCGGACCGGTAGCTGGGCAGGGCGGCGTAGGAGCCCTTCACGGTCTCGGCGACGGTGCCCGCGGCGTCGTCACCGGCGGCGGCCACGGCGTCGACGTCGGCGCCGGCGTCGAAGCGCACCAGGCCGGCGGTGCCGAGCACCGCGTCGTCGGCGGTGTGCGAGATGGCGTTCCAGTCCTCGAGCGCCAGCCACGTCACGGGGGAGTGGGAGTAGTACTCGGTCGGCACGACGTCGGCCACGGTGTAGACGAAGCCGGAGACCGCGACGGCGTCACCCTCCTGCGCGTGGAGGGAGTCGGCCACGTCCTGGCTGAGCACGATCTGCCCGGGCTCGACGCCGGCCGGCGCGTCGGAGCCGCCCGGGGTGAGACCGATGAACGCGGTGGTGGCCACGCCGGTGGTGGGCTCGCCGGACACGTCCGCGCGGCCCTGCGGGTCCGTGTCCACGGGGTGCTCGAGGCCGATGGCCCGGCCCTGGCTCACACCGAGCGGCTCGACGGAGGCCACGCCGTGAGTGGCCGCCCACGCGTCGCGCTGGGCCACGGTGAACTCGGACTGGGTGAACGACGCGGTGGGCTCCTGGCCCGCCGCGCCGCCGAAGACCAGACGCTGCACGCCCTGCTCGCCGAGGCGGTCGATCGCGGCGGTGTTCTGCCCGCCCAGGCCGGCCGTGAGGCCGGAGAGCATGACGAGCAGCAGGCTGATGAGGGCCACCACGGAGCCCATGAGGGCGAACCGTCCGGTGGCGAAGCGGAGGTCGCGGAGTGCGAGGAACACGGGGCGCGTCCTTTCCTGGGAGAGGTCTGTCCTGAGATTGCCTCCACGGTCTCGCGCGGGGAGGGGTCGGCACATCGCCCGCGGCGGCTGGACCCGGTCAACCGAATGGTTGATCCCGGCGGCTCAGCGGCGCAGCCCCGGGGCCGCGGGCCGCTGTCGCGTCCGGGGCGCGCCCTAGGGTGGAGCCATGTCCGTCGCACCCCGCGCCGCCGTGCCCCCCGCGGCCGCCGAGACCGGCACCACCGCCGTGCTCGCCGGCCTGCGCGTGGCCCTGCACGTCACGTTCGCCGCGCTGCTCACCGTGGGGCTGGCGCGCGCGCTCGCGGACCGGTCCCCGGAGGCGTCCTCCGGTCCGTTCCCGGCCACCACCCTGGTGCTGCTGACCGCCGCGCTGGCGGGCGTCTACCTGGCCGGGACCGTGCTGGAGCGGCGCCGGTGGGCCCGGGGCGACGACGTCGGCCGCGGTCCGGCGGTCGCCTGGCTGGCCCTGGTGCTGCTGCTGTGGGGCCTGCTCGTGGCCCACCACGGCGACTTCGCGTGGGTCGCCTTCCCCCTCTTCTTCGTCGTCCTGCACGTGGTCGACCGGGTGGCCCGGCAGGCCTGGGTGCGCCACGTGGTCGGGCCCGCGCTGGTGGTGGCGATGGCCGTCGTCGTGGTGGCCGGGATGGCGGCGGGCGCCGGCGGCGTGCGGGTGCCGGCCGTGATCGGTCCGCTGGTGGGCGCCGCCGTGGCCGTGGTGCTCTCCGGGGCGTACCGCGCCCTGCACGCCGAGTCCGAGCGCCAGCGTGCCGTGGCCGAGCAGCTGCGCGCCGCGCAGGCCGAGCTCGCGCGCACCGAGCACCGGGCGGGGGTGAGCGCCGAGAGGGAGCGGCTCGCCCGCGAGATCCACGACACCCTCACCCAGGGGCTGGCCTCGATCGTGCTGGTCTCGCGCGCGGCCCAGGACGCGCTCGACGCCGCCGACCCCGCCCTCGCCCGGCAGCGCATGGAGACCGTGCGCGCCACGGCCGCCGAGAACCTCGCCGAGTCCCGCCGCTTCGTCCGCGACCTGCGCGGCACCGGGGCACCGTCCCTCATCGAGGCGCTCGAACGAGCGGTCGCCGGGTTCGCCGACCGGCAGGCCGCCGCCGGGACGCCCGTGGCTGCGGACGTCGAGGTCGTGGGGGAGCCGGTCGCGGTCGCCGAGGCCGTGGAGACCGCGGTGCTGCGAGCCGTGCAGGCCTCCCTGGCGAACGTGGGCGCGCACGCGGGCGCTCGGCGCGCCCGGGTCACGCTGGGCTACCTCGGTGATGAGCTGACGGTGGACGTGGCCGACGACGGCGCGGGGTTCGACCCGGCCGTCGTCGCGGCCCGCCCCCGGGCCGGAGCCGCCGGTGCCGACCCGGGGGCGGGGACCGGCGTGGGGCTGGCGAGCGTGCGCGAGCGTCTCGCTGCGGTGGGCGGCGAGGCCACCGTCGAGTCGGCCCCCGGCGAGGGCACCGTGGTGGCGCTGCGGGTGCCGCTGGCCGCCGCCGGGGCCGGCCGGAGCGCTGATCCCGAGCAGACCGAGAGCGAGGAGACCGCATGAGCGTGCGGGTGATGCTGGTGGACGACCACCCCGTGGTCCGGGCGGGGGTGCGGGCCGTCGTCGAGGCGCACCCGGACCTGAGCGTGGTGGCCGAGGCCGCCGACGGGGCGGAGGCGATCGGCGTCCTGGAGGCGGGCGAGCCCGCGGTGGACGTCGTGCTGATGGACCTGCAGATGGGCGCGGGGATGGACGGCGTGACCGCCACCCGCGCGGTGCGGGAGCGGTGGCCGGGGGTGCAGGTGCTGATCCTGACGACCTTCGACACGGAGGCGGACATCCTCGCGGCCGTGAACGCGGGCGCTGCCGGCTACCTGCTCAAGGACGCCCCGAGCGAGGAGATCGCCTCGGCGGTGCGGCAGGCGGCGGCGGGGCGCAAGGCGCTGGCCCCGCAGGTCGCGGCCACGCTGATGGGGCGCATGTCCGGCGGCTCCGAGGTGCTGTCCGAGCGGGAGATCCAGCTGCTCGAGCTGATCGCGCGGGGCGCCACGAACAAGGTGGCCGCGAAGGAGCTGTTCATCTCCGAGGCCACCGTGAAGACGCACCTGGTGCACATCTTCCAGAAGCTCGGGGTGGACAACCGCACGCGCGCCGTCGACGAGGCCCGGCGACGGCGCATCATCCGCTGACGGGCAGGCCGAGGCGGCCGGCCCTGGAGGGCCCGGCCCTGCTCAGCGGCGCCGCACGTACCGGGTGATCACCGCCGCGGCGACGGCGGCCAGCGCCAGCACGCCGAGCGCGGCGGGCAGGCTGAGGTCGCCGCGCTGGACGCCGAACCCCCGCAGCGTCCAGAAGACGATCAGGGCGCACGTGAACATCACGCCGACGAACATCCAGACCGACCGGAGCCCGGGTCCCAGCCCCGCACCGGGCCGGTGGCGGGGGTCACGGGGGTCACCGTCGTCGCCGGGCTGACCGTGGTGGAGGGGAGGCATCGTCATGCGCTCCACCGTAGGGGCCACGGGCCGGGCCGGGCCAGGGCCACCGCGTAGGCTTCAGGCTCGTGAAGACCCTTGTGCTCGGCAACGGCGGCCGCGAACACGCGCTGCTCACCGCCCTCTCCCGTGATCCGCAGGTCAGCGCCCTCCACGCGGCGCCCGGCAACGCCGGCATGGCCGACCTCGCCACCCTCCACGCCGTCGAGGCCACCGACCCGGCCGCCGTCGTGGCGCTCGCGCGCGAGCTGGGGGCCGACCTCGTCGTCGTCGGACCCGAGGCCCCGCTGGCCGCCGGCGTCTCCGACGCCCTGCGCGAGGCCGGGTTCGCCGTGTTCGGCCCCTCGCAGGCCGCCGCGCAGCTCGAGGCGTCCAAGGCCTTCGCCAAGGAGGTCATGGCCGCCGCGGGCGTGCCCACCGCCGGCTCCCGCGTGTGCACCACCGCCGCGGAGGCCGCCGCCGCCCTCGACGAGTTCGGCGCCCCGCACGTCGTCAAGGACGACGGTCTGGCCGCGGGCAAGGGCGTCGTGGTCACCTCCGACCGCGCCGAGGCCCTCGCCCACGCCGAGGCCTGCTTCGCCGCCGGCGGCACCGTGGTGATCGAGGACTTCCTGGACGGCCCCGAGGTCTCCCTCTTCGTGATCTGCGACGGCGAGGCCGCCGTCGCCCTCACCCCCGCCCAGGACTTCAAGCGCATCCACGACGGCGACGCCGGCCCCAACACCGGCGGCATGGGCGCGTACACGCCGCTGCCGTGGCTGCCCGAGGGCTTCACGGACGAGGTCATGGACCGCGTGGCCCGCCCCGTGCTCGCCGAGATGGCCCGCCGCGGCACCCCGTTCACGGGCGTGCTGTTCTGCGGCCTGGCCGTGACCGCCGAGGGCGTGGAGGTCATCGAGTTCAACGTGCGCTTCGGCGACCCCGAGACCCAGGCCGTGCTCGCCCGCCTCGAGACGCCCCTGGGCGGGCTGCTCGCCGACGCCGCGGCCGGCCGGCTCGGCGCGGACCGTCGACTCGAGTGGAGCGACGACGTCGCCGTGGACGTGGTCATGGCCTCGGCCGGCTACCCGGCCTCCTCCTCGAAGGGCGACGTGATCACCGGGCTGGCCGACGCGGCTGGCCTCGAGGGCGTGCACGTGATCCACGCGGGCACCGCGGTGTCCGGTGAGGACGTGGTGACGGCGGGCGGCCGGGTGCTGGCCGTCGTCGGGCGCGGGGCGGACCTGGCCCAAGCGCGCGAGCGCGCCTACGCGGGCGTCGAGCGCATCCGGTTCGACGGCGCCCAGTGGCGCACGGACATCGGACTCAAGGCCGAGCGCGGCGAGATCACCGTGCCGGGGACGGAGGGAGCGAAGTGAGCGGGGAGCGCGTGGGGTTCACGGGGGCCGAGGCCCTCGAGCTGCCGGGCTGGCGGCACGTCTACTCGGGCAAGGTGCGGGACCTGTACGAGCCCGCTGACGCCGAGCCGGGGCGGTCCGCGACGCTGCTCGTGGTGGCCTCCGACCGGATCAGCGCCTACGACCACGTGCTGGAGCCGCCGATCCCGGACAAGGGCGCCATCCTCACCCGGTTGACCCTGTGGTGGTTCGAGAAGCTGGCCGAGGGCTACAACGGGGCCCACGCCGAGCCGGTCGAGCACCACGTGGTGAGCGCGGACGTGCCCGCGGCCGTGGCCGGGCGGGCGATGATCGTCAAGCGCCTGGACATGTTCCCCGTGGAGTGCATCGCCCGCGGCTACCTGACCGGCTCCGGCCTGGCCGAGTACCGCGCGTCGGGCACGGTGGCCGGCCTGCCGCTGCCCGCCGGGCTCGTGGACGGCTCGCGGGTCGACCCGCCGATCTTCACGCCGTCCGCGAAGGCCGAGGTCGGCGAGCACGACGAGAACATCACGTTCGAGCAGATGGTCGAGCGCGTGGGCACCGAGGCCGCCGAGCGCCTGCGGTTCCTCACCCTGGACCTGTACGCCCGCGCCGAGGCGATCGCCCGCGAGGCCGGCATCATCCTGGCGGACACGAAGGTCGAGTTCGGTGTGGACCCTGCCACCGGCCAGGTGGTGCTGGGCGACGAGGTCCTCACCCCGGACTCCTCCCGGTTCTGGGACGCCAGGGACTACGAGCCCGGCCGCCCCCAGGCGAGCTTCGACAAGCAGTTCGTCCGCGACTGGCTCACGGGCCCCGACTCCGGCTGGGACAAGACCAGCGGGGAGGCCCCGCCGGAGCTGCCCGCCGACGTCGTGGCCAAGACCCGCGACCGCTACGTGGAGGCGTACGAGCGCCTGACGGGCCGCCCCTTCGACGCCTGACCCGCACTTTCGAACGTGGGGTAGGCCCTCTGCCACGTTCGAAAGCGCGTCGGGCGCGCCACCCGTCAGGCGAGCGAGTCCTCCCAGGCCCGGTGCAGCGCCGCGAACCGCCCGTCGGCCGCCACCAGCTCGGCGGGGCTGCCGTCCTCGACGATCCGGCCGTCGTGCATCACGAGCACCCGGTCGGCGGTCTCGACGGTGCTGAGCCGGTGGGCGATGATCAGGGCCGTCCGGTTCCCCAACAGCCGCTCCAGCCCGGCCTGCACGAGTCGCTCGCTCGGCAGGTCCAGCGACGACGTCGCCTCGTCCAGGATCAGCACGGCGGGGTCCGCGAGGAACGCCCGCGCGAACGACACGAGCTGCCGCTGTCCCGCGCTCAGCCGCCCGCCGCGCTTGGCGACGTCGGTCGCGTAGCCCTCGGGCAGCCCCAGGATGAAGTCGTGCGCCCCCACCGCCCGGGCGGCCGCCTGGATCTCGGCCTCGGTGGCGTCGGGCCGGCCGAGGGCGATGTTCTCCGCGATCGACCCGGAGAACAGGAACGCCTCCTGGGTCACCATCACCACGTTGCGCCGCAGATCCGCCTGGCTGAGCTCGCGCAGCTCCACCCCGTCCAGCGTCAGCGAGCCGGCAGAGACGTCGTAGAACCGGGCGATGAGCTTGGCCAGCGTCGACTTGCCCGCACCCGTCTGGCCCACCACGGCCACGGTCTGCCCGGCCGGGATCACGAGGTCGAACTCCGGCAGCACCACCCGGTCCGGTCCGTAGCTGAACACCGCGTCCCGGAACTCCACCCGCCCGGACGCCACGCCCGTCCCCGGAGCGTCGGCCCCGGGCAGCGGCGTGGGCTCGGCGGCCTCCACCACGGTGGGCTCCTCCTCGAGCAGGCCGGAGACCTTCTCGAGCGCCGCCGTCGCGGACTGCAGCGACGAGTAGAACATCGCCACCATCTCCATGGGCTGGAACACGCGCCGTCCGGCCAGCAGGAGCGCCACGAGCACCCCCACCTCGAGGTCGCCGTCGAGGACGCGCAGGCCCCCGGTCACGAGCAGCGCCGCCACCGTCAGGTTGCCCGTCGCCACGAGCACCGGCTGCAGGATGCCGAACAGGTTGAGCGTGGCCACCATGTCGTCCCGGTAGGCCGTGGCCAAGTCGCGGTACCGCGCGTCGTTGTCCCGTTCCCGCCGGAAGGCCTGGACCGCGCGGATGCCGGTCATGGTCTCCACGAAGTGCACGATCGACCGCGCCGAGGACACCCGCGACCGCCGGTACGCCTCCTCGGACCGCACCTGGTACCAGCGCGTCACGATCGCCACCGGCACGGCCGCACCCAGCAGCACGAGGAACGACGGCGGGTCCAGCAGCAGGATGGACGCCGCGGTGAACGACATGAACATCAGCCCGGACACGAGCGAGGACACGCCCTGGTCCAGCAGCTCCCGCAGCGCCTCCAGGTCCGAGGTCTGCCGCGAGATCACCCGCCCGGACGTGTACCGCTCGTGGAAGCCGAGGCTCAGCCGCTGCGTGTGCCGGAACACGCGCAGCCGCAGGCTCAGCAGCATGGCCTGGCTCGCCCGCGCGGTGAGCCACGTGTACGCCCCCAGGAGGCCGCCGGAGATGAGGGCCGCCGCCACGTACGCCCCGCCCACGGGGACGAGGATGGGCCAGACGGATTCGTCGGCCCGCACGGCCTCGACGACGCGCGGCAGCTCCGCGTCGATCGCCCAGGCGATGATCAGCGGCCCGGCCGCCCGCGCCGCGTTGGACACGAGCACGAAGACCACGGTGAGCAGCAGCGTCCCCCGGACCGGCCGCGCGAGCTCGCCGAGCAGCCGGAAGGACCGGCGCCGGATGTGGCGGCGCTCCGCGCGGGTGTAGTCGAGGTCCTCTTCGGCCCCCACGCCGCGCACGCGGCTCACGTCGGCGGCGCTCATGCCTGCTCCTCCGGTCGGCTCGAGATGATGTGCCGGTACACGGCGCTGCGGGCCAGCAGTTCGGGGTGCGTCCCCACGTCCTCGATCCGCCCGTCCGCCAGCACCGCGACCCGGTCCGCCAGGGCCACGGTGGAGGGACGATGCGCCACGATCAGGGTGGTCGTCCCGTCGAGGACCTCGCGCAGGCGCGCGGTCACGGCCTCCTCGGTGCGCACGTCGAGGGCGGAGAGGGGGTCGTCCAGCACGAGCACGTCCGGGCGCGCCGCGATCGCGCGGGCGAGGGCGATCCGCTGGCGCTGTCCGCCGGAGAGGCTGAGGCCCTCCTCGCCGATCTCGGTCTCGACGCCGTCCGCCAGGTCCGCCACGAAGCCCGCCTGCGCGGTCTCGAGCGCGAGGTCGAGCAGGGCGTCCGCCGCGGGGGAGTGGAGGCCGTCCGCGAGCACGTCCGCCGGGGCGCCGAGCAGCACGTTCTGCCGGATGGTCGCGGAGAACAGCGTGGCGTCCTCGAACGCCACGGACACCCGCCGGCGCAGCTCCTCGAGCGGCATCCGGCGCACGTCCACCCCGTCCACGCAGACGGAGCCCGCCGTGACGTCGAGCAGCCGGGGGACCAGCTGCAGCAGCGTCGACTTGCCGGCGCCGGTCGCGCCGACCAGGGCCATCGTCTCGCCGGGCACCAGCTCGAGGTCGACGCCGTCGAGCAGGTCGCGCTCCCCGCGCCCCGGGTCCGCGTCCGGCCAGCGGAAGCGCACCCCGCGGAACGCGAGCGCGCCGGTGGCCGGGGGCACGACGGCGGCCTCCCCGGTGGGCGAGGCGATGTCCACGGGCGTGGCGAGGACGTCCACGTGGCGGTCGATCGCCGTGCGGGCCGAGAGCGTCATGCCCATCAGCTGGCCCACCGACTCGACCGGCCCGGCCAGCACGGCCGCGGTGGCGAAGTAGGCGGCGAGCGCGCCCACTGTCAGCTCCCCGGTCGCCACGAGCCACAGGCCCAGGGCGAGGCCCAGGCCCAGCACCGTCTCCGGCAGGGCCACGATGAGCGCGATGAACCGGGCCAGCACCGAGGCCTTGTGCACCTCGGTGCCCTGCAGCGTGCGGGCGCGCCCGCGGAAGCCGTCGAGGGCGTGCGCGCCGCGGCCGAACGCCTTGAGGACGCGGATGCCGTGCACCGACTCCTCGACGGACGTGGCGAGGTCCCCGGCCTGGTCCTGGGAGAGCCGGGACGCGGCGCGGAAGTCGTTGCGGAACCCGAACGACGCCCACATGATCGGCACGGCCGCGGCGAGGTAGAGCAGGGCCAGCTGCCAGGACAGCAGGAACAGCAGGACGAGGCCGACGGCGATGGTCACCACGTCCACCACGAGCATGACCGAGCCGAACGCGATCCACCGCCGCAGCAGCGAGAGGTCGCCCTGGGCCCGGGAGAGCAGCTGCCCCGAGGGCCACGCGTCGTGGAACGCCACCGGCAGGCGCTGGAGCCGTTCGAACAGGGCGATGCGCGCCCGGTTCTCCACCCCGGCGGCCGGCGGGAGGATGAAGTACCGGCGCAGGCCGATGAACGCGGCCTCGGCGAGGCCGAGCACGGTGAGCAGGCCGGCGGCCCGCCATACGTCCGCGCGGGAGTCGGGGGAGGAGGGCCCGGCGAGCACAGTCTGCGTGAACACGGTGTCCACGAGCAGGTGGATGACCTGCGGGATGGCCAGGGCCACGAGGCCCGCCGCCGTGGCCGAGGCGAGCCCGAGCACCCAGCGCGCCCGCACGCCCTCGAGGTACGGTGCGATCCCGCCCAGGGCGTCACGCAGGGACGAGGCGGCGGGAGAGGTGGCGCGGGTCACGGGGCTCCACTGTACCCGCGGCCGCGGACGGGACAGGCGGCTCAGCCCCGCGGGACCAGGTCCAGCACCACGGCCTCGGGCCGGCACGCGAACCGCACGGGCGCGGACGGCGCGGTCCCCAGGCCGGCCGACACCTCGAGGGGGACGGTCCGCCCCGCGGCCGTCCACGTCGAGACCCCGGAGGCCTGTCGGCGGGGCAGGTCGCAGTTGGTGACGAGCGCGCCGAGGAACGGCACGCACACCTGCCCGCCGTGGGTGTGGCCGGCGAGCAGCAGGTCGGCGCCGTCGGCGGTCATGGCGTCCAGCACGCGGCGGTACGGGGCGTGGGTGACGCCCAGCCGGAACCGCCCGTCGTCGCCGGGCCGCCCGGCGCCGTCGTCGGGCGCGGAGCCGGAGAAGCCGGCCCAGGCGTCCAGACCGAGGTGCGGGTCGTCGGTGCCGGCGGCGAGGACCTCGAGCGTGGTCCCGGCGCGGGTCGGCACGGCCAGAGCGGCGCCCCGGTTCGTCAGGTCGGCCCAGCCGGCGGCGCGGAACGCGCCGAACAGGACGTCGGAGGGAAGCCGGGGCCGGTCCGCGTCCATGCGCGAGGGGCCCGCGAAGTACCGGAGGGGGTTGGCCGCCTTGGGCGCGTAGTAGTCGTTGGAGCCGGGCACGAACACGCCGGGCCGCGCCAGCAGCGGCCCGAGCGCGTCGAGCACGAGCGGCACCGACGCCGCGGCGGACACGTTGTCACCCGTGTTGACCACGAGGTCCGGCTCGAGTGCATCCAATCCGCGCAGCCACGCCCGCTTGGCCCGGTGCCGGGGCAGCAGGTGGATGTCCGAGAGGTGCAGCACCCGCAGCGGCGCCGACCCGGCCGGCAGCACGGCCAGTCGGTGCGTGCGCACCGTCCGGGCCTCGGCCTCGGCGAGGCCCCAGGCCAGGCCGAGGCCCGCCGTCGCGGCCAGCCCGGCGGCGGCAGGCGCTGCGGCGCAGAACATGCGCCGGGCGCGGGAGGCGGCGGGGCGCATCGCGGTCAGAAGCCCGGGACCGCCTGGGGCTGCGGCCCGCCCCGGTCCAGGTCGTCGATGGTGAACTGGCGTCCGTCCGGGTGCTCGCCGGCCTCGCCCGGGTCCTCCGACTGCGGGCCGTCCCACTCGGGCAGTTCACCCGGCGGGAACTTCTCCTTGGCCAACTGGTTGTACTCGAGCCAGGACGGGCCGTTGATGGAGGTCGAGTAGAACGGGTTGCGGACCTCGCCGTTGACGGTCTCGCCCGTCATGGACTTCAGGTTGTTGTAGCGGCCGGTCCACACGGCGGTGGCCAGCTCGCTGGTGAATCCGACGAACCACGTGGAGGACACGTTGTCGTTCGTGCCCGTCTTGCCGCCGAACTCGTAGCCGGCGCCCTCCTCGGCGATGTTGAAGCCGCCGATGTGGCGCAGGACCGGCATCAGCTCCCGGACGTGGTCCGGGTCGATGACCTGGTCGCACTGCGGGTCGGCGACGTCGTACTGGTTGCCGGCGGTGTCCGTGACCTCCAGGATGGCGCGCGGCTCGCAGTACAGGCCGTTCGCGGCGATGGCGGCGTACGCGCCGGCCAGGGAGAGCGGGGCCACCGAGTCCTTGCCGAGCAGGAAGGACGGGTCGTCCGGCTGCAGCGGGGAGCTGTCCAGGGCACGGGTGATGCCCAGCTGGGTGGTGAGGCTCGTGATGTCGCACAGGTCCAGCTGGTACGCGGTGGCGACGGTCGGGGTGTTCACGGACCAGAAGAGGCCCTCGTCCACGCGCACCTGCCGCAGCATGTCGGGGATCACGTTCTTGAACTGCCAGGTGCCGCCGATCGTGGTGTAGCCGCCCGGGCGGCACGAGGCCGCGAAGCGCGTGCCCGTGGGGTAGACGTTCCGGGAGGCGTCCACGGAGTCGACCAGGCGGTTGCCGTTGCGCAGCCAGGTCAGGGCCACGAAGGGCTTGAGCGTGGAGCCGGCCTGGAAGCCCTGGCCGCCGCCCCACTGCTTGTCCACGTTGAAGTTCAGCGAGGTGTGGCCGAGCTCGTCCTGGATGGCGTACTCGGTGTTCTGGGCCATGGTGCGGATGTTGCCGGTGCCGGCCTCCACCGAGGTGAGCGCGTGGCCGGCGCCCAGCGACTCGTTGTTGGGCACGGAGGCGCGCAGGTTCTTCTCGGTCTCCTTCTGGAGCGTCGAGTCGATCGTCGTGCGGATGGTGAGTCCGCCGCGGTCCAGCAGGGCCTGCCGGGACTGGACGTCCGGGCCGAACGTGGGGTCGGCAAGGATCTGCCGCTCCACGTAGTCGCAGAAGTAGGCGCCGAACTTGGCGTAGAGGCAGCCCGAGGGGCGGGACTCCATCACCACCTCCATCGGCTGGGCGACGGCGTGGTCGTACTCCTCCTGGGAGAGGTAGCCGTTGTCCTTCATCGCGTTCAGCACGAGGTTGCGCCGCTCCGTGGCCTCCTCCGGATTGCGGGCCGGGTTGAACCGGGTGGGGGACTGGACCATGCCGGCCAGCGTGGCGGCCTCCCAGCTCTCCAGGTCGGCGGCGGACTTGCCGAACACGTACTGCGAGGCGGCCTCGACCCCGTAGGCGCGGCCGGAGAACAGCACGATGTTGAGGTAGCCCTCGAGGATCTCGTCCTTCGACATCTGCTTCTCGACGGCGACGGCGAGCTTGATCTCCTTGACCTTGTCCGCGATGTTCTTGGAGCCGGAGAGGGTGAGGCGGGAGTCGCCGCGGATCTGCTGCACGTTCACCAGCATGTTGTTCACGAACTGCTGGGTGAGGGTGGAGGCGCCCTGCGTGGAGTCGGAGGTGGCGTTGTTCACGGCAGCGCGGATGAGGCCGCGCGCGTCCACGCCGTCGTGATCGTAGAAGCGCTCGTCCTCGATGGCCACGATCGCGTGCTGCATGTGCTCCGAGATCTCGTCCAGCGGGACCGGGGTGCGGTTCTCCTCGTAGAAGACGGCGATCTCCTCACCGTCCTCCGAGAGGATGCGCGACGGCACGGAGACCGGCTCCGTGGGCAGCTCGTCCGGCAGCTCGTCCAGCATCTCCCGGCCCGACGCGGCGGCGACACCGGCCAGGCCCGCGACGGGCAGCAGGAGGGCCGCCACGAGCAGGCCGGCCACCGCCGAGAGGCCCACGAAGGCGAGGAGGCGGCCGAGGGCGCTCGAGGGCGCGGGGAAGCGGGTCGTGCGGGAGGCCATGGGCGCGAGTGTAGCGCGGGCACCTGGGACCTCTTCCGGGGTCCGCGCCGGTGGCTAGGGTGGGTCCCATGACTCAGCAGACGCAGTGGGAGTACGCCACGATCCCCCTCCTCATCCACGCGACCAAGCAGATCCTCGACCAGTGGGGCGAGGACGGCTGGGAGCTCGTCACGGTGATCCCGGGCCCCGAGGGGAACAACCCCGTGGCCTACCTCAAGCGTCCGAAGGCGGCGTGAACGTGACGGAGCAGTCCTCGGCCCCCACCTGGGGCGACGGCGCCGTCGCGGCCCGCCTCGCGGAGCTCGGCATCGACCGACCCGCCGTCGCGGCGCCGGTCGGCTCCTACGTCCCGGCGCTGCGGGACGGCGACCTCGTGCTGACCTCCGGCCAGCTCCCCTTCGTGGCCGGCGCCCTGCCCGCCACCGGCAAGGTGGGCGCGGAGGTCACCCCCGAACGCGCCCAGGAGCTCGCGCGGGCATGCGCCGTGAACGCGGTGGCCGCGGTGCACGAGCTGGTGGGCGACCTGGACCGGGTCGCCCAGGTCGTCAAGGTCGTCGGCTTCGTGGCCTCCGACCCCGCGTTCACCGGTCAGCCCGGCGTGGTGAACGGCGCCTCGGACGTGCTGGCCGAGATCTTCGGCGAGGCCGGCCGCCACGCGCGCTCCGCCGTCGGCGTGGCCGTGCTGCCCATGGACGCTCCCGTCGAGGTGGAGATCACCGTCCGTGTCCGCTGACCCGGCCGGCCTGCTGCTGCCGGTCCCGGGGCAGGAGGAGGACCTCACCCGCCAGTGGCTGGACCGGCGCTTCCGCCAGGTCCGCCCCGCCCGGCCCGGGTCGTCCGTCGTGCTCGTCCGGGACGGCGACGACGGCCCGGAGGTCTTCCTCCGTCACCGCGCGGGACGCACCCCGCTCGGCCGCGTGGGTCTGCCCGGCGGCGCGCTCATCGAGTCCGACGCCGACTCCTGCCCGTGGTACGGGCCCGAGCCCTCCCAGTGGGCCCGCACGTTCGGGACCACGGACCGGCGGCGTGCGCGGCAGCACGTGGTGGCCGCCGTCCGTGAGCTCCACGACGAGGCCGGAGTGCTCCTCGCCGGTCGCTCCGACACGGACGTCGTGTCCACGGCGCGCATCGAGACCTGGGGCGGGGGCCGCAGCTCCCTCGAGGAGGGCTCGGAGAGTCTGCCCCATCTGCTGGCCGCGCGTGGCCTCGGGGTGCGCGCCGACCTGCTGCGCCCCGTCATGCGCTGGCGATCCGCGCCCCACGTCCACCGACGCTTCGACACGGCCGTGTTCGCCACGATGACCCCACCGCTGCAGTCCGCGCCGGCATCCGAGGAACCCGGTCCCGAACTTCAGGCGTGGGTGCCCGCGCGTCGCGCGCTCGCCGGCCCGCTGCGGCTGCCCGGACCCGCCGGGGCGGAGGGCACGGCACCCTTCGACCAGGTGGCGACCCCGCTGACGCAGGTGATCGTGCGGCGGGTCGCGGCGCACCGGACGGCCGCCGCCTTCCTGCTCTCCGTCACGCCCTGTGTCCGGCGTGGTCCCGTGCCGGAATACCATCTGGTCACCGAGGCCGGCGACGACGGCACCCCCCGGATGCGCGTGGAGCGGGCCACCCGGGACTGACCGGGGTGGCCCGCTCCACGGCAGGGCGGGGGGCGTCAGCGCGAACGCTGACGCAGACGCTGCAGGTCCAGGATGACCACGGCGCGGTTCTCCAGGCGGATCCAGCCGCGCTGGACGAACTCGGCCAGGGCCTTGTTCACGGTCTCGCGGGACGCGCCCACCAGCTGGGCGAGCTCCTCCTGCGTGAGGTCGTGCGCCACCAGCAGGCCGTCCGCGGCCGGGCGGCCGAAGCGGTCCGCGAGGTCCAGGAGCGCCTTGGCCACGCGGCCCGGCACGTCCGAGAACACCAGGTCCGCCAGGGACTCGTTGGTCTTGGACAGGCGCTGGGCCAGGGCCTGGAGCAGCTGGACCGACACGTCCGGCGAGGAGGCGATGGCGCGGCGCAGGTTCTCGTGGCGCAGACCGGCCAGGCGCGTGGCGGACACCGCGGTGGCGGTGGCGTTGCGCGGGGCGGGGTTGAACAGGGCCATCTCGCCGAAGATCTCACCGGGGCCGAGCACGGCCACGAGGTTCTCGCGGCCGTCCGAAGCGGTGCGGCCGAGCTTGATCTTGCCGGACATGATCACGTACAGCTGATCGCCCTGGTCGCCCTCGTGGAACGCGGACGCGCCGCGGGAGAGCTCCACCTCGGTCAGCTCCGAGGTGAGGATGGCGAACACCTCGTCGTCCAGGTTGGTGAACAGCGGAGCCTTCCGCAGAACCTCGAGATCCATGTGTGCGTGTCCTCTCTGTGGGCAGTTCCTCACACCGCGGCGGAGGAGCCGCCCGGTTCACTGGCGTCCATTGTGCCCCATACCCCCGTGCGGGCCGATACCCTGGATCCTCCACCGGGCGCGCGGGCGGTCCCCGTGCGTGGCCGGTGCCGTCGCATCCGAAGGAGGTCGCCCATGCCGCTGGGTCTGACGTGGCTGGACGTCCTGCTCATCGTCGCGCTCGCGATGCTCCTGGTCCAGGGTCACCGTCGTGGCCTGTGGGTGGTGCTGGGCAACCTCGTCGGCCTGGTCGGCGGCGCCGCGATCGCGTTCTACGCCCTGCCGGAGGTGGCGGAGTTCGTCACCGCGCCGCAGTGGCGGTGGGCCGCGCTGATCGCCACCCTCGTCCTGCTCGTGGCGGCGGGCCAGTACGTGGGCGCCGCCATCGGCGAGGCGATCCGGCTGCGCGTGAACCTGCCGGCCCTGCGACTCGTCGACCGTCTGCTCGGCGCGCTCGCCGCCGGTCTCGCGGGCGCCCTCGTCCTCTGGCTCGTGGCGTTCTCCATCGCGGCCTCCGGCTCCACCGCGGTCACCCGTGAGGTGAACCGCTCGCAGGTGATCACGGCGCTGGACACCGTGATGCCCGACTCGCTCCTGGCCTGGGCCGCCCGCTCGCGCTCGGCCGTCGCCGACCTGGACGTGCTGCCGGAGCTCGAGCTGCCCGCCCCCGTCCCGGAGTCCGACGACGGCGTCCGCGCCGCCCCGGCCCCGGCCGCGACGCCGGGTCTGCCCTCGGCCGCCTCCTCCCCGTCCGACACCGCGACGTCCGCCCCGTCCGCCTCGGCGACCCCCGAGGAGCCCGACGACGCCGCCGCGGCGTCGTCGTCCACGGCCGCCGCGCCGTCGGCCACGACGACCGCCCCCGCCTCGTCGACGTCGACGGCCGCCCCCTCGACTCCCGCCGCCTCCTCGGCGTCGGCCGCCGTCGTCCGGCTGACCGGCACGGCCGCGCAGTGCAACCAGGTGCAGAGCGGCTCGGGCGTGGCCGTGGCCCCGGACCGCGTGCTCACGAACGCGCACGTGGTCCTCGGCGTGGACGCCCCCACCGTGACGGACCGCGCCCGCGGCGTGCACGCGGCGCGGATCGTCCACCTGGACACGGCGCACGACCTCGCCGTCCTGGCGGTCGACGACGCGAACCTGCCCGTCATGCCGGTCGGCGCCGAGCTGACGGGCGGCGCGTCGGCCTCCGTCCTGGGCTATCCCGACGGCGGCCCGTTCGCCTCCACCCCCGCGACCGTGCAGGCCGTCGGCGAGGTGCCGCTCGGCGACGTCCTGACCGGTGCCGCGAGCATGGTGGACGTCTACACCCTCGCGGCGGACATCCGCCACGGCTACTCGGGCGGCCCGGTGGTGGACGCCGCCGGGAACCTGGCCGGTCTGGTGTTCGCCCGGGCCCCGGGCTCGGACGCCGTCGGCTACGCCCTGACGGCGGACACCATCGCCCCCGTCGTCGCCGCGGCCCCGGGGATGACGGCCACGGTCCCCTCGGGGGACTGCGTCCCGGGCGGCTGAGCCGGCGCCGCGCCACGCGCCTGACGCCCGCATTCCGGACCGGACTGTCCGGTAACGGCCCGCGTCGACTATTGTGGCATCCGTCACACTCGAGTTTCCCCGACCCTCGGAGGTCCTGCATGTCCAGCACCGTCTCCGCGCCCGCCACGGCGCCGAAGCGCACCCGGGAGGAGTTCACCGGCCGGTGGGCCTTCATCCTGGCGGCCATCGGCTCCGCCGTGGGCCTCGGCAACATCTGGCGCTTCCCCTACGTCGCCTATGAGAACGGCGGCGGCGCGTTCGTCATCCCCTACCTGATCGCGCTGCTCACGGCGGGCATCCCGCTGCTGTTCTTCGACTACGCGATCGGCCACCGCTTCCGCGGCTCCGCGCCTCTGGCGTTCCGGCGCCTGTCCCGGTGGACCGAGGCCGTCGGCTGGTGGCAGGTGCTCATCTGCGTCGTCATCGGGATCTACTACGCCGCGATCATCGGCTGGGCGATCATGTACACCTGGTTCTCCGTGGACCAGCGGTGGGGCGAGGACCCGGAGACCTTCCTCATGGGCGACTACCTGCAGGTCGCCGACGACCCGTCCCCGTCCTTCGACTTCGTCTCGGGCGTCTTCTGGCCCATGCTCGCCGTCTGGGTGATCACGCTGCTCATCATGGGCTTCGGCGTGCGCCGGGGCGTGGCCCTGGCCTCGATGGTCGGCATCCCGCTGCTCATCGTGATGTTCCTGGTCCTCGTCGGCATCGCCCTCACCCTGCCGGGCGCCGCCCAGGGCCTGGACGCGCTGTTCACGCCGAACTGGGCCGCGCTCGCGGACCCGGGCGTCTGGATCGCCGCCTACGGTCAGATCTTCTTCTCGCTGTCCGTCGGCTTCGGCATCATGATCACCTACGCCTCCTACCTCAACCGCCGCACGAACCTCACCGGCTCCGGCCTGGTGGTCGGCTTCTCCAACTCGGGCTTCGAGATCCTGGCCGGCATCGGCGTGTTCTCCGCCCTGGGCTTCATGGCGCAGGCCTCCGGCGTGTCCGTGTCCGAGGTGGCCGGCAGCGGCATCGGCCTGGCGTTCATCGCCTTCCCCACCCTGATCTCGCAGGCCCCGCTCGGCGCCCTGATCGGCGTGCTGTTCTTCGGCTCGCTCGTGGTCGCCGGCTTCACCTCGCTGATCTCGATCCTCGAGGTCGTCATCTCCGCCGTGAAGGACAAGCTCGGCTGGGGCCGCTGGACGGCCACGATCGTGGTGATCGGCCTGTCCGGGGTGGTCTCCCTCGCCCTGTTCTCCACCACCACGGGCCTGCAGATGCTGGACACCATGGACGCGTTCGCCAACAACTTCGGCATCGTGGGCGCGGCGCTCCTGTCGGTGCTCCTGGTCACCGGCGCGCTGGGCTCGGCCCGTCGCATCACGGCGCACCTCAACGCCGTCTCCTCCTTCAAGGTCGGCCGCGGGTACGTGCTGCTGATCGGCGTGCTCATGCCGATCGTGCTCGCCTACATCTGGCTCTCCTGGATCATGAAGGTGATCGCGGAGGGCTATGAGGGCTACCCGGGCGACTTCCTCGGCGTCTTCGGCTGGGGCATCGCGCTCGGCTCCGTCGCCCTGGCGATCCTGCTCTCCCTGATCCCGTGGTCCCGCAAGTCCAACCTCTACGCCGAGGACCTGGACAGCGAGATCCACGGCGACCTCATCCCGCACAACGCCGTGCCCGAGGGCACCGTCCCCACCGGCGCCCTGCCGGTGGTGCCCGCGGCCGCCACCCGGAAGGAGCTCTGACCGATGAGCACCGCAGCGATCGTCATGATGTCCCTGGCCATCCTCCTGGTGTGGGGCGGCCTCGCGGTCTCCGCCGTCCACCTGCTCCGCCACCCGGATGACTCCTCGGGCGACCTCGCCATCGAGGACGAACTGGCCCCCGCCGTGTGGGAGCGCGAGGATGGCCGTCTCGACGCACGGCACCGGTGAGTCGATGAGGGCCCCCGGTCCGTCCGCAGCGGCCCCGTCCGCGGCCTCGGTCGCCGACGGGGCCGCGGGCGTGGTCTCCGCCTCCCTGCCGGTCGTGGCGGTGGACGGGAGCCTGCCGGCCCCGCCCTACCGGCAGATCGTGGACGCGGTCCTGGCCGGCGTCGCCTCCGGATCCCTCGCCCGCGGGGACCGACTGCCGCCCGTGCGTGCGCTCGCGGCCGAGCTCGGCGTGGCACCGGGCACCGTGGCCCGGGCCTACAAGGAGCTCGAGGCGCACGGCACCATCCGCACCCGGGGGCGCGCGGGCACGTTCGTGGCCGCCTCGGCGGACGCCCGCGCGGACGCCGCGCACCAGGCCGTGCGCCGCTGTCTCGACACCCTGCTCGAACGCCTCGGCTACACGCCCGACGAGGCCGTGGAGCTGGTCCGGCGGGACGCGGCCGCCCGCGCCTGAGCCGGGCCCGCCCACCGACGACGCCGCCCCGGACCGCACACAGCGTGCGGACCGGGGCGGCGTCGTCGTGCCGGCTCAGGCCTTCGGGGCGAGCGTCTCCACGATGCGCTGCATGACCGTGGGGTCGGCCAGCGTGGTGGAGTCGCCCGGGTCGCGGCCCTCGGCCACGTCCTTGAGCAGGCGGCGCATGATCTTGCCGGAGCGCGTCTTGGGCAGCTCGGGGACCACGAGCACGCGCTTGGGCTTGGCGATGGGGCCGATGTCCTTGCCCACGTGCTGCCGCAGCTCCTCCTCGACCTCGGCGACGTCGCGATCGGCCGCGGCGGCGTCCTCGGTGAGCAGGACGAACGCGACGACCGCCTCGCCCGTGGTCTCGTCCTTCGCGCCGACCACCGCGGACTCGGCCACGGACGGGTGCGCCACGAGGGAGGACTCGATCTCGGTGGTGGACAGGCGGTGGCCGGAGACGTTCATGACGTCGTCCACGCGGCCCAGCAGCCAGATGTCGCCGTCCTCGTCGTAGCGGGCGCCGTCGCCGGCGAAGTACATGCCGGGGAAGCGGGACCAGTAGGTCTCCTTGAAGCGCTCCCGGTCGCCCCAGATGCCGCGCAGCATGGACGGCCACGGCTCGCGCACCACGAGGAAGCCCGCGCTCGTGTCCGTCATGGGCTCGCCGAGCTCGTCCACGACCTCCAGCACGACGCCGGGCACCGGCCTCTGGGCGGAACCGGGCTTGAGGGTGGTCACGCCGGGCAGCGGGGTGAGCATGTGGGCGCCTGTCTCGGTCTGCCACCAGGTGTCCACGATGGGGCAGCGGCCGGCGCCGATGACCTCGTGGTACCAGCGCCAGGCCTCCGGGTTGATGGCCTCGCCCACGGAGCCGAGCACGCGCAGGCTGGAGAGGTCGTACTCGTCCGGGATGTGCCGGCCCCACTTCATGAACGTGCGGATCGCCGTCGGCGCCGTGTAGAGGATGCTCACGCCGTACTTCTGCACGATCTCCCACCAGCGGCCCTGGTGCGGGGAGTCCGGGGTGCCCTCGTAGATCACCTGGGTGGCGCCGTTGACCAGCGGTGCGTAGGCGACGTAGGAGTGCCCGGTGACCCAGCCGACGTCGGCGGTGCACCAGAAGACGTCCGACTCCGGGTGCAGGTCGAAGGTGTCGTGGTGGGTGGCCGCGGCCTGCACGAGGTAGCCGCCGGTGGTGTGCAGGATGCCCTTCGGCTTCCCGGTGGTACCGGAGGTGTACAGGATGTAGAGCGGGTGCTCGGCGTCGTGCCACACGAGCTCGTGCTCGTCGGACTGGGCGTCCACGACGTCGTGCCACCACAGGTCGCGGCCCTCGGTCATCTCGACCTCGGCCTCGTTGCGGCGGACCACGAGCACGTGCTCGGCCGTGTGGCCGGGCGCGGAGAGGGCCTGGTCCACGGCGGGCTTGAGCATGGAGGGCTTGCCGCGGCGGAAGGAGCCGTCGGCCGTGACGACGAGCTTGGCCTCGGCGTCGTCCACGCGGGAGCGCAGGGCGTCGGAGGAGAAGCCGCCGAAGACCACGGAGTGGACCGCGCCGATGCGCGCGCACGCGAGCATCGTGATGACGGCCTCGGGGATCATCGGCAGGTAGACGGCCACGCGGTCTCCCTTGGTCACGCCGAGGGACTCGAACGCGTTGGCGGCGCGCCGGACCTCGGCGGCCAGGTCGGCGTAGGTGTAGGTGCGGGTGTCACCGGGCTCGCCCTCGAAGTGGATGGCCACGCGGTCGCCGTGGCCGGCCTCGACGTGGCGGTCCAGGGCGTTGTACGCGGCGTTGGTGGTGCCGCCGACGAACCACTTCGCGAAGGGCGCGTCGGACCAGTCCAGGACGTCGGTGAAGTCCTGCTCCCAGTGCAGGATCTCGCGGGCGCGGCGGGCCCAGTAGGCCAGGCGGTCCTCGGCGGCCTCCTCGTAGAGGTCGGCTCCGGCCACCGCCTGGGCGGCGAACTCGGCCGGGGGCGGGAACGTGGGGATCTGCTCGTCCATCGACGGGTCCTTTCGGGGTGGTGCGGTCGGTGCGCGGCGCGGATGTGACGCGTCCCACACTAGTCTCCCGCCTCAGCATGCCGCGCGCGGCGCCGTCGCCACAAATCCTCGGGTCCTGTGTGTCGCCTCGTGCCCGGAAGCGGGGGCCGGACCCGGTACGGACGTCGGCACGCGCCCCGCTCCCTAGGATGGTCGGACCTGAGCGGATCGCACGAAGCGGGAGGACGCGCGGATGGAGACGGAGTCGACGGGCACGCCGACCGGGGAGACCCGGCTGGCCCTGGTGCGCCGGGCGCGGCGGATCGACCGGATCCTGGCCGAGACGTACCCGTACGCCGTCGCCGAGCTGGACTTCGAGACGCCGTTCGAGCTGCTCGTGGCCACGGTGCTGTCCGCCCAGACCACCGACGTGCGGGTCAACGCGGCCACGCCGGCGCTGTTCGCCCGCTTCCCGGATGCCCACGCGATGGCGGCGGCCACCGAGCCCGAGCTGCAGGAGCTCGTGCGCTCCACGGGGTTCTACCGGAACAAGGCCTCCGCGATCCTGCGGCTGTCCCAGGAGCTCGTGGCCCGGCACGACGGCGAGGTCCCCGCCCGTCTCGAGGACCTCGTGGCGCTGCCCGGGGTGGGGCGCAAGACCGCGTTCGTGGTGCTCGGCAACGCCTTCGGCCAGCCCGGGATCACGGTGGACACGCACGTCGGCCGGCTGGCCCGACGCCTGGGGTTCACGGACGAGACCGACCCGGTGAAGGTCGAGCACGCCGTGGGCGCCCTGTTCCCGCGCCGGGACTGGACGATGCTCTCCCACCGGCTGATCTTCCACGGCCGCCGCGTGTGCCACGCGCGCCGCCCGGCGTGCGGGGCGTGCCCGATCGCCCGCTGGTGCCCGTCCTACGGCGAGGGGGAGACCGACCCCGAGCGGGCGCGCGCCCTGCTGGCCTACGAGCTCAAGCCCGGCCGGGAGGAGCTGCTCGAGCTCCTGCGCGCGGGGCGGACGCGCCGGGAGCTGCGCGCCCTCGGCCACGGGCTGGAGGCCTGAGCGCCCGGCCTGCCCGCTCAGCCTTCGGTGAGACCCGCGAGGATCGCGGCGACCGCCCGGCGCGCGTGAGCCCCCACGCCCGCGAGCGTGGCCGAGGCGGCCCCGCACCAGTCGTCGTAGCCGAGCAGGTGCAGCCCCGGCACGTCCACCGAGGCGGTCGGCAGTGCACGCTCCGTCGCCGGCGCCCCGGAGGGGTGGCGGGTCAGCTCGAGGCCCCGCAGATGGCGCAGGTCCGCCCGGAAGCTCGTGCACCAGACGACGTCGTCCACCGGGTGCTCGGCGCCGCGCACCCGGGCCGCGGCGCGGTTGGCGGCGGGCCAGCCGTGGCTCGCGCCGGCGTCGTGGTCCCAGCGGACGCCGTCCGGCGTGAGCGCGGTGGGCGCGGGGACCGCGTGGAGCCCGGCCCCGTCGCGGGCGCGGATCACCGAGGGCACCATGACGATGTCCCCGAGGTCGCCCACGCGCGCCTCGGAGCGGCCCAGCACGCGCGCCGAGGCCCGATCGAAGAGCACCCGCCCGTCCACGTCGTCCGGCATGAACCGGGGCGGACGCCGGGTGGCCCACGTGGTGGCGACACCCGCCAGCAGCAGGTCCGCCGCGATCTGGGCGCCCGAGTTGCCGCCGCCCACCACGAGGACGTGCCGCCCGGTGAACGCGTCGGGGGAGCGGTACGCGGCGGAATGCCGCTGCGTGCCGCCGAAGTGGTCGACGCCCGGGAGGGCCGGCAAGAACGGGCGGGTGAACGAGCCGGTGGCGGAGACCACCGCGCGGGCGCTCAGGGCCGTGCCGTCCTCGAGCCGCAGGGTGAACGGAGGGGACGCGGCGGCGTCGTGCGTCACCTCCGCGACACGCACGCCCCGGCGCACCGGCAGCCCGTAGCGGTCCTCGTAGTCGGCCAGGTAGGCGACGACGTGCCCGGCGTCCGGGGTGCCGGGGCCGGGCGACGGCGGCATGGGTCGGCCCGGCAGGGAGGAGTGCTCGGCGGGGGAGAACAGGCGCAGGGAGTCCCAGTGGTGCGGCCACGCGCCGCCGGGCTGGGCGGACGCGTCGAGCAGGACGAACGACGGCGCCGGGCCCGCCCGGCGTCCGCGGTCGACGTCCCGCGCGGCCCGCGCCAGGAAGTAGCCGGCCGCCAGTCCGGCCTGGCCGGCGCCGATCACCGCGACGTCCACCGGATCCGGGGACGCGGTGGCCGCCGGGGGCGAGGTCAGGGGAGCCGTCATGCCCCGAGGCTACGACCGGCGACTAGCGTGGGGGCCATGCCTGAGACCCCCGCGAGCCCCCGCCCGACCTCCCGCGACGCCGCCGGGACGTCCGACGCGTCCCTGGCGGGCGCGCGTGAGCAGCTGGCGGACCTCGTGGCCCGGTGGGGCGCGCCCCCTGCGGAGGCGCCCGGTCACCACGACCCGGCGTCGCTCACGACGGTCCCGCCCGAGGCCGTGCCGATGTGGGGCTTCGACTGGCCCCGGTCCGGCGATCCGCGCCCCTCCGCCGTGCTGATCCTGTTCGGCGCCCTCGACGACGTCCCCGCCCGTCACGACGCCGAGCGCGTGCACCCGCACGTGGACGTGCTGCTGACCCAGCGCGCCGCCACCCTGCGCCAGCACGCCGGGCAGATCGCGTTCCCCGGCGGTCGCGTCGACCCCGAGGACGGCGACGTCGTGGCCACGGCCCTGCGCGAGGCGCAGGAGGAGACCGGCCTGGACCCGGCCGGCGTGGAGGTCCTGGGCGTGCTGCCGGCGGTGCCGGTGGTGGTCTCCGGGCACGTGGTGCACCCGGTGCTCGGGTGGTGGCGGGACCCCAGCCGCGTGGCGGTGGTCGACCAGGCCGAGGCCGCGGCCGTGTTCCGGATGCCGGTCGCGGACCTGGTGGACCCCGCGAACCGGTGCCGCGTGGCCCGGCCCGGCGGCCGCCGCGGCGAGACGCCGGGCTTCCTCGTGGGCGAGCGCCTGGTGTGGGGGTTCACGGCGGCGCTGCTGGACCGGGTGCTGGGGCTGCTGGGCTGGGACGTGCCGTGGGACGACTCCCGCGTGCGCGACGCGCGGACCCACGAGATCCTGCGCGACTGACGGCTGCGCTCCGCCGTCCGCTCCTGCACAGGCGCCGGAGGGCGGGCCCGTGTCCCCAGCGGCGGGACCGGGGGCGCGGGCACCCGGGCGGGACGGTGGACTGGACCCGTCGCCCCCCGCCCCGCGGCTGACCCCGGCCACGGCCGTGGCCCTCGCCGCGGACCTGGCGGCCCTGCCGTTCACGACCGCCGCCGTCGAGGGGCTGCTCGGACCCGTGGCCACGCTCGCCCTGGACCGCGAGCACGCCGAGGCCGCCCGCCGCGTCGTCGCCGGTCACCTGGCGGGCCCCGGCCGGCACGACGACGCAGCCGGCCCCGGCGACCGGCCCGGCACGCGGGGCCTCGCCGCCGCCGTCGGGGCCTGGCTGCTCGGCGACCCCGTCCCCGCCGCCGACCTCGACGCCGCGCTGCCCAGCCTCGGCCTGGCCGGGGCCGTGGCCGCCGGGCTCGTCGTCGAGGGGCCGGACGGGCGCGTGCGCGGCGCGGTGGACCTCTCGCCGTACGAGGCGGACGAGCCGGGCCGGATGTGGATCGCCTCGGACCTGACGGCCCTGCAGCGGCGCGGCCCGCTGCCTCCCGAGCACGTGCTCGGCGTCGGTCGGGCCTCCCTCACACTCGCCGGCGCCACCCAGCGCCGTCCCGTGGCCCGCGCCCTCGACGTGGGGGTGGGCTGCGGGATCCAGACCCTGCACCTGCTCGCCCACGCCGACCACGTCACCGCCACGGACCTCTCCGAGCGCGCCCTGGCGTTCACCCGGTTCAACCTGCTGCTCAACGCGGACGTGCTCGGCCTCGACCGGGAGCGGCTCGAGGACCGGGTCCGGCTGGCGGCCGGCGATCTGCTGGCGCCGGTGGCGGGGGAGCGGTTCGACCTCGTGGTCTCGAACCCGCCGTTCGTGATCACCCCGCGCACGGACCCGGACGCGCCCGTGCTGACCTACCGCGACGGCGGCGGCGAGGGCGACCGGATCGTCGCGGAGCTGATCGCGGCCCTGCCGGACGTGCTCGCCGAGGGCGGCACCGCGCAGCTGCTCGCCAACTGGGAGATCCCGGCGGGTGACACCGCCGACGCCGACACCGCACCGTGGGACGCGCGCCCGCGTTCGTGGGTGGCGCCGGGGATGCAGGCCTGGTTGCTCCAGCGCGACCGGCAGGACCCCGCGGGCTACGCGGAGACGTGGCTGCAGGACTCCTCGCTCGAGCTCGACCCGCCCGCCTACGAGGCCGCCTACCGCGGGTACCTGGACGACTTCGCCGCGCGCGGGGTCGCGGGCGTGGGCTTCGGCCACGTGTGGCTGCGTCGGCCCGCCGCGGACGGCTCCCAGGGCCGGGCGTGGGTGGTCGCCGAGGAGCTGACCCAGCCGGTCGACGAGGCCCTCGGCACCGCGTGGGCCGCCGCCGTCGCCCGCCGGGACCGGCTCGCCGCCGGCGCCGGGGCGGGGGACGCCGTCGGGGACCCGGCCCTGGCCGCGCTGCGCGGCCTGCACCTGCGCGTGGCCGCGGACGTCACGGAGGAGCGCCACCAGCGGTTCGGGGCAGAGCACCCCGAGGTGATCCTGGCCCGGCAGGGCTCCGGGTTCCGGCGCGTGGCGCGCCTGGACACCGCGACGGCGGGCGTGCTGTCCGCCTCCGACGGTGAGCTGTCCGTGGGGCAGCTGGTGGGCGCGGTCGCCGCGCTGCTGGAGCTGGACGACGTCGGGCGGGCCGGCCTGCTGGCCGCGCTGCGGGAGCTGTACGAGGACGGGTTCCTGGTGGAGGGCTGACGATCGGGCGGTGGCGGGCGCGGGGACGCCGGGCGTTATCGTGGGCACCGCGCCCCCTACGATGTGGGGACGTCCGCCCGACGCCGGCGTGCACCGCGCACCGGCCCGGAACCACCGCCTTCCCCGTCCGAGGAGGACCCCCTTGTCCACGTCATCCGCTTCCGTGACCGCTCCCGTGCCCGAGGGCAAGAAGCTGGTCATCGTGGAGTCCCCGGCCAAGAGCAAGTCCATCGCGAAGTACCTCAACGCGGTGGGCTCCGGCTGGGTGGTGGACTCCTCCGTGGGGCACATCCGCGACCTGCCCAAGCCCTCGGACCTGCCGGCGGACATGAAGAAGGGCCCGTTCGGGAAGTTCGCCGTGGACACGGAGCACGGCTTCACCCCGTACTACGTGGTGCACCCGGACAAGAAGAAGAAGGTCGCGGAGCTCAAGCGCGAGCTCAAGGACGCCGAGGCCCTCTACCTCGCCACGGATGCGGACCGGGAGGGCGAGGCCATCGCCTGGCACCTGCTGGACACCCTCAAGCCCACGGTGCCGGTGTACCGGATGACCTTCGGGGAGATCACCCAGGAGGGCGTGCGCCGAGGCCTGGAGAACATCCGCGAGCTGGACACGGCCCTCGTGGACGCCCAGGAGACGCGCCGCATCCTCGACCGCCTGTTCGGCTACGAGCTCTCGCCGGTGCTGTGGCGCAAGGTCTCCCGCGGGCTCTCGGCGGGCCGCGTGCAGTCGGTGGCCACCCGCCTCGTCGTCGAGCGCGAGCGGGAGCGCATGGCCTTCGTCTCCGCCCACTACTGGGGCGTGGAGGGCACCTTCACGGTGGCCGAGGGCGCGCAGGCCGCGGACGCCGTGGGCAGCTCGTTCACGGCCCGCCTCAGCACGGTGGACGGCGAGCGCGTGGCCACGGGCCGCGACTTCGACGACGCCGGGCGGCTCAAGGCCTCCGCCGGCAAGAAGGTGACCCACCTGGACGAGGCCGGCGCCCGCTCGCTGGCCGAGGGTCTGCGCGGGGCGGACTTCACGGTCGACTCGGTGGAGGACAAGCCGTACACCCGCCGCCCGGCCGCCCCCTTCACCACCTCCACGCTGCAACAGGAGGCCGCCCGCAAGCTCCGCATGAGCTCCCGCGTCTCCATGCAGGTGGCCCAGCGCCTGTACGAGAACGGCTACATCACGTACATGCGCACGGACTCGGTGAACCTCTCGCAGGAAGCCGTGCAGGCCGCCCGGCGCCAGGCCACCGAGCTCTACGGGGCGGACGCCGTGCCGGCCCAGCCGCGCGTCTACGCCAAGCGCAACGAGACCGCGCAGGAGGCCCACGAGGCCATCCGGCCCGCGGGGGACTCCTTCCGGACCCCGGCCCAGGTCAAGGCCGAGCTGCGCCCGGACGAGTTCCGCCTGTACGAGCTGATCTGGAAGCGCACCGTGGCCTCGCAGATGGCCGATGCCAAGGGCTACACCGCCACGCTGCGGCTCTCGGCCACCGCGCAGGACGGCCGCCTCGCGCAGTTCAGCGCCTCGGGCACCGTCATCACGTTCAAGGGCTTCCTCGACGCGTACGAGGAGGGTCGGGACGCCGAGGTCGACGGCGAGAACGCGGAGGCCAAGGACCGCCGCCTGCCGCAGGTGGCCCAGGGCGAGCGCCTCACCGGTGACCCGATCGAGGCCACCGGGCACGAGACCTCCCCGCCGGCCCGCTACACCGAGGCGTCGATCGTCGCCGAGCTGGAGCGCCGCGAGATCGGGCGGCCCTCCACGTACGCCCCGACGATCTCCACGATCATGGACCGCGGTTACGTGTCCAAGCGCGGCACCGCGCTCGTCCCGTCGTGGACCGCGTTCGCGGTGATCGGACTGCTCGAGGACTACTTCGCGAAGTACGTGGACTACGACTTCACGGCCCGCATGGAGGACGACCTCGACCGGATCGCGGCGGGCGAGCTCGGCCGCGAGGCCTGGCTGCAGACCTTCTACTTCGGGGCCCCCGCCGCGGAGACGGAGAAGGGCGTCGAGGGCCTCAAGCACGTGGTGGACAACCTCGGCGAGATCGACGCGCGGGCCGTGAACTCGCTGCCGATCACCGAGGACATCACCCTGCGGGTGGGCCAGTACGGCCCGTACCTGGAGCGGTCGCTGCCGGCCGACGCGGAGGCGGGCGCCACCCCGCCGCGCGCCAACGTCCCCGAGGACCTGGCCCCGGACGAGCTCACCCCGGCCAAGGCCGAGGAGCTGTTCGCCACCGCCCAGCCCTCCGAGCGCGAGCTCGGCACGGACCCGGAGACGGGCCGGACCGTCGTCGCCAGGGACGGGCGCTACGGGCCCTACGTCACCGAGGTCATCCCGGAGATGACCGAGGAGGAGCTGCAGGCCTGGCTCGACGCCCAGCCCACCGAGTACTACAAGAACGGCAAGCCCAAGCCGAAGAAGAAGCCGGCCAAGGAGAAGCCCCGCACCGGCTCCCTCTTCACGAGCATGTCCGTGGACACCGTGACCCTCGAGCAGGCGCTGCAGCTGATGTCCCTGCCGCGCGTCGTGGGCGCGGACGCCGAGGGCGAGGTCATCACCGCCCAGAACGGCCGCTTCGGGCCCTACCTGAAGAAGGGCTCGGACTCGCGCTCGCTCGAGTCCGAGGACCAGATCTTCAGCATCACGCAGGAGCAGGCCCTCGAGATCTACGCCCAGCCGAAGCAGCGTGGCCGCGGGGCCGCCAAGCCGCCGCTGGCCGAGTTCGGCGAGGACCCGGTCTCCGGCAAGAAGGTCACCGTGAAGGAGGGCCGCTTCGGCCCGTACGTCACGGACGGGGTCACCAACATCACCGTCCCGCGCGACCGCCAGCCCGAGGAGCTCACGGCGGAGGAGGCCTACCAGCTGCTCGCGGACAAGCGTGCCAAGGGCCCGGCCACCCGCGGCGGTGCCAAGAAGCCGGCGACCCGCAAAGCCCCGGCCAAGAAGACCACCGCGCGGAAGAAGGCCTGAGCGCCATGCGCCTCGGCGTCCTGGACATCGGATCCAACACCGTCCACCTGCTGCTCGTGGACGCCCACCCGGGGGCCCGCCCCGTCGCCTACGCGGAGCACAAGCGCTCCCTTCCGTTGATCCGCTACCAGGACGCCGACGGGGCGATCACGGAGGAGGGACAGCGGGAGCTCGTGGATTTCGTCCGGGAGGCCGCCGCGTTCGCGGAGGAGCATCGGGCGGAGGACATGATCTCGTTCTGCACCTCGGCGATCCGCGAGTCCGCGAACGGTGCCGCCGTGCTGGCCCGCGTGCAGGCCGAGACCGGTGTGCACCTCTCCGAGCTCACGGGGGACCAGGAGTCGGCCATGACGTACTTCGCCGTGCGCCGCTGGCAGGGCTGGGGCGCCGGCTCCATCCTGAACTTCGACATCGGTGGCGGCTCCTTCGAGATCGCCTACGGCCAGGACGAGCTGCCTTCGCACGCCCTGTCCCTGCCGCTGGGCGCCGGCCGCCTCACCCGCGACTGGGTGCTCGAGGACCCGCCCAGCCCCAAGGCGGTGAATAAGCTCCGCAAGCACGTGGAGAAGCGACTCGAGGAGGCGTATACGGCCTTCCCGCGCATCGAGTCGCCCGTGGTGGTCACCGCCACCTCGAAGACGTTCCGCTCCCTCGCCCGGATCACCGGGGCGGCGCCGTCGGCGGCGGGCCCCTTCGTGAAGCGGCACCTGCGCGCGGACGACCTGCACCTGTGGGTGAACCGCCTCGCGGCGATGACCGTCGCGGAGCGGGCGGAGCTGCCCGGCGTCTCGGACGTGCGCGCGCACCAGGTGTTCGCGGGGGCGATCGTCGCGCTGACGGCCATGCGCACGTTCGGCATCGCCCAGCTCGAGATCTGCCCGTGGGCGCTGCGCGAGGGCCTGATCCTCAACCGCCTCGACGCGCTCATGCTCGAGGGCCACCTCACCCGGGACGGCCGGCCCGGCGTCGGCCACGTGAACCTCAACCCGGACACCCTCCTGCCGGGACTGAGCCTGGGGGTGCGCTGACCATGCCGGACTCCACCGCGCACCTGGCCCCCGCGGCGCGCTTCGGAGCGGACATCCCCGTGACCCTGTCCTCCTCGTCCGTGTTCCCCCTGGGCACCCAGGACGTGTTCGCCACCGCCGAGGACCTCGGCTACGACGGCGTGGAGGTCATGGTCACGCACAACGCGTGGAGCCAGGACGCGCGGCGGCTGACGCGGCTGTCCGAGCGGCACGGGATGCCCATCGACTCCATCCACGCGCCCACCCTGCTGTTCACGCAGCAGGTCTGGGGCTCCGCGTGGTCCAAGATCCGCCGCTCCGTGGAGCTGGCGCAGGCCGTGGGCGCGGCCACCGTGGTGGCCCATCCGCCGTTCCGCTGGCAGGGCACGTACGCGGTGCGCTTCGCCGAGGGCATCCACGAGCTCATGGCGGAGACCGGCGTCGTGATCGCCGTGGAGAACATGTACCCGTGGCGGGCCTACGGCCGCGAGGCCAAGATGTACCTGCCGCACTGGAACCCGCTGCCCGAGCCGTACGAGCACATCTGCTGGGACTTCTCCCACGCGGCCATCGCGCGGGCGGACTCCCTGGCGGCCGTCCGCGAGCTCGGCCCGCGGCTGCGGCACGTCCACCTCACCGACGGCAACGACTCCGGCAAGGACGACCACCTGGTCCCCGGCGAGGGCACGCAGCGCGTGGCCGAGACCCTGCGCCACCTGGCGGCCGAGGGCCTGGCCGGTGCGGTGTGCGTGGAGGTGGGCACCCGCGGCGTGGAGTACGCGGGCCAGCGCGAGGAGAAGCTGGCCGCCTCGCTCGCCTTCGCGCGCGAGCACCTGGCCGCCGGCGGGACCGACCACCACGACGACGACGGCGTTCCGCGCCCGACCACGAAGGAGACGGACCGACCATGAAGCTGACCATCCTGGGCCTGGGCACCATGACCGGCGCGATCCTCGCCGGAGCCCTCGACGCCGGCGCCGTGCGCGCCGAGGACGTCACCGCCACCACCCGCTCCGCCGCCTCCGCCGAGAAGGCCGCCGCGCAGCACGGCGTCACCGTGACCTCCCAGGAGCGGGACGAACGCGCCAACCATGCCGCGGTCGCCGAGGCGGACATCGTCCTGGTGGGCGTGAAGCCGAAGGACATGGTCGCCACCCTCACGGACCTGGCGCCGTCGCTGCGCCCCGAGACCGTGGTGGTGTCCGTGGCAGCCGGCGTCACCGCCGCGACCATGGCCGCCGTGCTGCCGGCGGGGCAGCCGATCGTGCGGACCATGCCGAACACGCCCCTGACGGTGGGCTCCGGCGTCGTGGGCGTGGCTCCCGGGCCGGGCGTCACCGAGGAGCAGGCCACCGCCGTGCGCGCTCTCTTCGAGGGCTCCGGCCTGGTGGTGCCGGTGGCCGAGGAGCAGCTCTCCGCCGTGGTGGCCACCGCCGGCTCCGCCCCGGCCTACGTGTTCCTGCTGGCCGAGCTGATCGCCGCCCACGGTGCGGAGATGGGACTGGACGCCGCCTCCGCCGAGGCCATGGCCGCGGCCACCGTCAAGGGCGCCGGCATCATGCTCCAGCAGGAGGGGGCCAGGGCCGAGGCTCTGCGCAAGGCCGTGATGAGCCCGAACGGCACCACCGAGAAGGCCGTGGAGGCGTTCCTGGACGGCGGCATGGGCGACCTCGTGAACCGTGCCATGGACGCGGCCGCGCAGCGCGACAAGGAGATGGCCGAGGAGTTCGGGGCCTGACGGCTCCGGCGTGCCTCAGGGCCGGGCGGCGAACCGGTCGATGAGGTCGGTGTGGCCCGAGACGATGAGGGTGTCGCGCGGGCCCACCCGGGTGTCCGGCTGGGCGTAGGTGAAGTCCTCGCCCGGGGTCTTCACGCCCACCACGGTCACGCCGTACTTGGAGCGCACGTGGGACTCGGCGAGCGTGAAGCCCACGCACTCGGCCGGCGGGTACATCTTCACGATCGCGAAGTCGTCGTCGAACTCGATGAAGTCGAGCATGCGCCCGTTCACGAGGTGGGCGGCGCGCACGCCGGCGTCGTGCTCCGGGAAGATCACATGGTTCGCCCCGATCCGCTTGAGGATCGTGCCGTGCGCCTCGCTGATCGCCTTCACCCAGATGTGCGGGATCTCCAGGTCCACGAGGTTCACGGTGATCAGCACCGATGCCTCGATGGAGGTGCCCACGCCGACCACCGCCGTCGAGAAGTCCTGCGCGCCGAGCTGGCGCAGGGCCTCGGGGTCGGTGGCGTCCGCCTCCACCACGTGGGTCAGCGAGGGGGCGTAGCGCTGCACGAGGACGGGGTCCCGCTCGACGGCGAGCACCTCGCGCCCCTGTGCGACGAGCTCCTCGGCCGTGGCGGCGCCGAAGCGGCCCAGCCCCACGACGAGCACGGGGGCGTTGGGATCGGTGCGCTGCGGGGTGTCAGCCAATGACCGGCCTCTCGACGGGGTAGCGGTAGAGCACGCGCCGCTGGCGCAGGGCCAGGGCGGCGGCGAACGTGATCGTACCAACGCGGCCCGCGAACATCATGGCCGTCAGGACGTACTTGCCGGCCGGTGGGCTCTCCGCGGAGACGCCCACGGAGAGCCCGCACGTGCCGAACGCGGAGATCACCTCGAACAGGGGTCGCTGGAGGGACTCGTCGGTGATGTGCACCAGCGCCAGAGTGGCCACGAGCACGAGGGTGGCCCCGAGTGCGAGCACCGCGATGGCCACGCGCAGGGACTCGGGGGCGATCGTGCGGCCGTGCGCCGTCACCTCGCGGTCGCCGCGCGCCTCCGCCACGATCGCGAGGAACATGATCGCCAGCGTGGTCACCTTGATGCCGCCCGCGGTGGAGGCGGACCCACCGCCCACGAACATCAGCGCGTCCATGAGCAGCAGGGACTCGGGCTGGTGCGCGTTCGTGTCGTCGATCGCGAAGCCTCCGGAGCGGGTCATCACGGAGCCGAACAGGGAGTGCCCGACCCGCTGCCAGAAGCCCATGCCGGCCTGGGTCGCCGGGTTGCCCGCCTCGAAGAAGAAGAGGGCGACGGCGCCGAGCACCAGCAGGGCCAGCGTCACCTCGACCGTGAGCTTGGTGTGCAGGTTCCACTCCCGGAACCGCCACCCCTTCTCCAGCAGCACCATGACCACGGGGAAGCCGAGCGCGCCGAGGAACACGCCGACGCCGAGCACCGTGATGACCACCGGGTCGTGCATGATCTCCGGCAGGCCGTCCACGTGCAGGGTGAACCCCGCGTTGTTGAAGGCGCTGACCGAGTAGAAGACACCGTGCCACAGGCCGGTGAGCCACGAGCCGGAGATGGCCGCGAACCGCGGCACGAGGACGAGCGCCAGCGCGGCCTCGGCGGTCAGCACCGTCACGACGACGACGCGCAGCAGCTGGCCGACCTCGCCGAGACTGCCGGAGGTCATGCCCGCCTGCTGCGTCGCCAGCTTCGACCTCAGGCCCAGATGCCGGGAGACGGCCAACGTGAGCAGCGAGGCCATCGAGAGGATGCCCAGGCCGCCGATCTGGATGGCCACGAGGATGACCACCTGGCCCGCGGGGGACCAGTGCTCGGCCGTGTTGACGGTGGTCAGACCGGTCACGGAGAAGGCGGAGACCGCGGTGAACATGGCGTCGTGCAGGGGGGTGGCGTGGCCGTCCGCCGCGGCCCACGGCAGGGCGAGGAGCCCGGTGAACACCAGGGCCATGAGGGCGAAGGCGGAGAGGGCGGCGCGGGCCGGGGAGCCGCCCACCACCGAGCTGACGGCACGGCCCGAGCGCCGCAGCGCCGTGCGCAGGTCGGTCGAGGACTCCAGCGTGGAGGCCTGGCCGGGCCGGGGGAGTCCGCCGGGCCGGCGCACCCCGCCGTGGCGGCGGGCGTGCGGGGTCGGACGGGGACCTGCCACGGGGCACCTCCTGCACGGGGACGGGGAACGGACCGGCTCCCAGTATCGCGCGCCCCTGAGGCCCGCGCGTCACGCGGGTGAGACATCCGAGGCGCTCGTCGCCACCGTGCCGCCCGGAGCCCTAGGCTGGACCGTGATGAGCACCACGTCCACCCCTCCCGCTCCCACCCCCGCCGCTGTGGTGTGGGACTCCAGCCTGCTCCGCTACCGGTTCAGCGCGGAGCACCCGATGGCGCCCCTGCGGCTGGACCTCACGCACCGGCTCGTGGAGGCGTTCGGCCTGCTGGACGCGCCCCACGTGCGGATCGTGGAGCCGCCCGTGGCCACGGACGAGCAGCTCGCCCTCGTCCACGACCCCGAGTACGTCGCCGCCGTCCGCCGGGCCGCGGCGACGTCGTCGGCCGAGGACGGCCGCTTCGGCCTGGGCACCGAGGACTGTCCCGTGTTCCCGGACCTGCACGAGTCCGCCGCCCGGATCGCGGGCGGCTCCCTCGCGGCGGCCGAGGCCATCTGGTCCGGCGAGGTGGACCGCGCCGTGAACTTCGCCGGCGGCATGCACCACGCCGCCCGGTCCTCGGCGTCCGGGTTCTGCATCTACAACGACTGCGCCGTGGCCATCCAGCGCCTGCTGGACCTCGGCGCGGAGCGCGTGGCCTACGTCGACGTGGACGCGCACCACGGCGACGGCACGCAGTCGGTCTTCTACGACGACCCCCGCGTGCTCACCATCTCCCTGCACGAGACGGGCATCAGCCTGTTCCCGGGCACGGGCTTCGCCAATGAGATCGGCGGCGCGGCCGCCCAGGGCACGGCGGTGAACGTCGCGCTGCCCCCGCGCACCGGCGACGCCGGCTTCCTGCGCGCCGCCCACGCCGTGGTCCCGCCGCTGCTGGAGGCGTTCGCCCCGGACGTGCTGGTCAGCCAGCACGGCTGCGACGGCCACCGCACGGACCCGCTCGCCGACCTGCGGCTGACCGTGGACGGCCAGCGCCAGCTCGCGTTCGACGTCGGCGACTGGGCCGACCGGTTCGCGCACGGCCGGTGGCTGGCCACCGGGGGTGGCGGCTACAACCCGCTGCGGGTGGTGCCGCGCGCGTGGGCCCACCTGACCGCCGCCGTCCTGCAGACCCCGATCCCGGTGAAGAGCGAGATCCCCGCCGCCTGGATCGAGCACGTCCGGGCCCTCACCGCGGACGAGCTGACCGGGGACATGTCCGTGCACGTGGGGGACGACGCCGAGCGGATCCCCACCGTGATGGGCGAGGACGCGGACGTGTGGTGGCGCTCGTGGGAGGTGGGCTACGACCCGGCCGACCCGGTGGACCAGTCGATCATGGCCACGCGCCGCGAGGTGTTCCCGCTGCACGGGCTGGACCCCTGGTTCGACTGAGCCGGCCCGCGTCCCGGTTCGACCGCGGCCCGTGCGGCCGGTATTGTGGCCGAGAACGTTTCCAGGCGTTCCACATCCGGTGGAATGCGGGTCGGCGTGTCCGGCGCCCCGGATGCCTGCGGTCCCACGACCGCCGACCCTCGCCCCGATTCAAGGAGTCCCCATGGGATCTGTGATCAAGAAGCGCCGCAAGCGCATGTCGAAGAAGAAGCACCGCAAGCTGCTTCGCAAGACCCGTCACCAGCGTCGCAACAAGAAGTGACGCCCGCGCCCTCCGGGCGCTGACGAGACGAAGCCGCCGTCCCCTTCCGGGGGGACGGCGGCTTCGTCGTGGACGGCGATCCGTAGAGTGGGGCCATGACCGCCGACCTGCCCGCCGCCACCGCCCGCGTCCAGCTGCTCGTGAAGCCCGGCTGTCACCTGTGCGCCGAGGCCGAGGCCGCGGTGGCGCAGGTGTGCGATGCGCGGGGCGAGGCCTGGGAGGCCGTCGACGGCGCCGCGCACCCGGCCCTGCTCGAGCGGTTCGCGGACGAGGTGCCCGTGCTGTTCGTCGACGGCGTCCAGCGCGACTTCTGGCGCGTGGACCCGGCCCGCCTGGGCCGGCTCCTGGACGCCCCGCGGGTCTGAGCGGGCTCAGCGGCGCGCGAAGCGCTGCCAGGCCTTCAGCCGCATGTACTCCGTGGCGTCCGGGCGGTAGGCGAACACGATGCCGGCGACGCCGAGGCCCACCCACACCAGGTCCAGCGGGCTGAACGCCCCCATCACGGCGTTGGAGACCAGCACCAGCACGGACAGGGCCGCCAGCACCGTTCCGACGATGCGCGCGGCGCGCGAGCCGCCGCGGATCGCGAACGCCACCCACAGGTAGACGAGGAACGCGAGCACGCCGAACACGGCCGCCGTCGTGGCGAGGGCCGGGAGCATCCCGTCCATCATGGCGCGCATCTGCTCCGCCTGGTCGGCGGGCAGATCCATCTGCTCGACGGACCGGTCCAGCTCCTGCTGGATCGCGGCCTGGCCTTCCGGCTGGGTGAGGGCGAAGGCCGCCAGCAGGGTCGTCGCCAGCAGCAGGAGGCCGCCCGAGACGATCAGCCAGAACGCGGCCGTCAGGGAGCGCGGCCGCGGGGGCAGCTCGACCGGGCCGGGAGACTGCCAGCCGGCCGGGCCGTGGGGGGAGGGGGCCTGGGGCATCCCCGCCTGGCCCGGGGCGCCGTACGGAGTCGCCGGCGGTGCGCCGTAGGGGTTCTGGCCGTACGGGCTCGCACCCGCCGGGTCGGGGGAGCCCGGGGTCGACCCCTGCGGGACGGCGCCGTACGGGTCGGCGCCGTACGGGTTCTGGCTGCCGTGGGGATCGGTGGGCGAGGTGCCGGACATGGGGCCTCCTAGCGACGCCGACGCTCGCGGCGTCTCGGTGCGGACGGGGGTGGCGGCGCGGTCGCGCCGAGCTGTGCTCCACGCTACCGCCGGGGCCACCGGTCCGCCTCTGCCAGACTGGCCCCATGCAGACGCTCGCCACCGTCCACCTGGTCCGCCACGGAGAAGTCCACAACCCCGATCGTGTCCTCTACGGCCGCCTGCCGGAGTTCGGGCTCTCGGAGCTCGGCCACGAGATGGCCCGGGGCGTGGCCGCGTGGTTCGAGGAGCGTGCCGCGCAGACCGGCCGGGCGCCCGCCGTCGTCGCCGCCTCCCCGCTGACCCGCGCGCAGCAGACCGCCGCGCCCATCGCGGCCGCGTTCGACCTGCCGCTGGTCACCGAGCCGGACCTGATCGAGGCGGAGAACGCCTTCGAGGGCATGTCCCAGGTGGCGGCGTCGCTGAAGCGGAACCCGCGGCTGTGGCCCCGGCTGCGCAATCCCCTGCGCCCGTCCTGGGGCGAGCCGTACCGCGCGCAGGCCGCCCGGATGCTGGCCGTCGTCGACCGGCTCCGCGGCGAGGCCGTGGCCGCCGAGGGGCCCGGCGCCGAGTCCGTGCTCGTCTCGCACCAGCTGCCGATCTGGGTGACGCGCCTGGCCGTCGAGGGCCGTCCGCTGTGGCACGACCCGCGCTGGCGTGAGTGCTCGCTGACCTCCGTGACCTCGCTCGTGTACGAGGAAGGGCGCAGGGTGCCGCGCGTCGAGTACCACGAACCGAACCAGGCCCTGCTCAAGGACGCCTCCTCCCTGCCGGGCGCCTGAGGCCCCGACGGCGGCCGGCGTCGACGACGCCGGCCGCGGCCTCCCACGGGGTGGGGGTGTGACGTCCAGGGTTCAGTCAGAATGCGGGGCGGACAGTAGACTTCCCAGGTCCCCGGAATCCAGCGCCGCGCATCCCCTGGAGGGCAGTCACGCCATGCACACCCCGCCCCGTCCGTCCCGCCGCACCCTGCTGACCGGCCTCGCCCTCGCCAGCCTGGCGCCGGCGCTCGCGGCCTGCTCGGGCGGTGACGACTCGCTCGCGCGGCAGGCGGGCAACGCGGACGGCAAGAACTACATCGCCGGCGACGGCTCCGTCCTGGAGATCGCCCCCGCCGAGCGCGGCGCCCCCGTGGAGTTTGCCGCCGAGCTCTTCGACGGCACCCCCGTGACCGGCGCGAGCCTGCGCGGCACCCCCGCCCTGCTGAACTTCTGGTACGCCGCCTGCGCGCCGTGCCGCGTCGAGGCCCCCCACCTCGTCTCCCTGCACGAGCAGTTCGCCCCGCAGGGGGTGCGGTTCCTCGGCGTGAACGTCCGGGACACCGTCACCACCGCGCAGGCCTTCGAGCGCACCTTCGAGATCCCCTACCCGTCCATCGAGGACGCCCGCGGGGACGTGCTCCTGAACATGACCGACTACGTGCCCCCGCAGGCCGTGCCCTCCACCCTCGTCCTGGACGTCGAGGGCCGCGTGGCCGCCCGCGTGCTCGGCGCCGTGGAGGAGTCCACCCTGCGCGCCCTGCTCACCACCGTGGTGGACGAGGCCGCGGCCTGACCCGGCCGCCGTGTCCATGCAGAGCAACCCCTTCGCCGAGATCGCCCTCGACGGCTCCCTGCTGCTGGCCGCGCCGATCGCCGTGCTGGCCGGCCTGATCTCCTTCCTCTCCCCGTGCGTGCTGCCGCTCGTGCCCGGCTACCTCGGGTACGTCACCGGCCTCGGCGGGGACGTGCTCACCAGCCGCCGCCGCGGGCGCCTCGTGCTCGGCTCCGTGCTGTTCGTGCTCGGGTTCGCCGTGGTGTTCGTGGGCATCACCGTGGTGTTCACCCAGGCCATGGTCTGGCTGCGGCGCGACGGCGCCTGGGTCACCCCCGTGCTCGGCGTGCTCGTGATGCTCATGGGCCTCGTGTTCCTCGGCGGCGGCGGCCGGCTTCAGCAGGAGCGCCGCGTCCACTTCAAGCCCGCCGCCGGCCTGGTCGGCGCGCCCCTGCTGGGCATGACCTTCGGCCTGGGCTGGGCGCCGTGCATCGGCCCCACCATGGCCGCCGTCCTGGCCATGTCCACGGCCAGCTCCGGCTCCGTGGGCCGCGGCGCCCTGCTCGCCTTCCTCTACTGCCTCGGCCTGGGCCTGCCGTTCGTGCTCATGGCCCTCGGCATGGAGCGCGGCATGCGGGCCCTCGGGTTCTTCCGCCGGCACCGCGTGCTGATCATGCGCCTCGGCGGCGCCCTGCTGATCGCGCTGGGCCTGCTCATGGTCACCGGCGTCTGGACCGCCTGGACCACGCAGCTGCAGCTGTGGTTCGCCAACGAATGGGAGATGCCCCTGTGAGCTCCAAGGCCGCCCGGACGCGCTCCGAGCCCGTCACCCTGCCGCGCCTCGGCCTGGCGGGCACCCTGCGCTGGATCTGGACCCAGCTGACCAGCATGAGCACCGCGCTCATGCTGCTGCTCCTGCTCGCCGTCGCCGCCGTGCCCGGCTCCCTCGTGCCCCAGCGCCGTGCCGGCCCCGAGATCGTGGACCAGTGGATCGAGGACAACCCCGTGTGGGGCCCCGTCCTGGACGCCCTGCAGTTCTTCGACGTCTACAACTCCGTCTGGTTCTCGGCCATCTACCTGCTGCTGTTCGTCTCCCTCGTGGGCTGCGTGTGGCCGCGCGCCATCCAGCACGCCAAGGCCCTGCGCCAGCCCCCGGCCCGCACCCCCCGCAACCTGACGCGCCTGCCGGCCTCCGGCGTCGTCGTCCTCGAGGAGGGCGGCCCGAGCCCCGAGGAGGCCGTGGCCAGAGCCCAGGCGTGGCTGCGCAAGCGCCGCTACCGCGTGGAGCACCGCCCCGAGGCCGGCGGCGCGTCCGTGGGCGCCGAGCGCGGATACCTGCGCGAGATCGGCAACATCCTGTTCCACGTCTCGCTGATCGGCGTGCTCGTGTTCATGGCCTACGGCGGCATGACCAAGTACGGCGGGCAGAAGATCATCGTGGAGGGCGAGGGCTTCGCCAACAACCTCGTGGCCTACGACTCCTTCACCCCCGGCACCTACTTCAGCGCGGACGACCTCCAGCCGTTCTCCCTCACCCTCGACTCCTTCGACGCCGTGTTCGACCGCGAGTCCGAGACCCACTACGGCCAGCCGCTGGACTACACCGCCGTCATGGACGTCCGCGAGGGCTCCGGCGGCGAGCTCCAGCGCCAGATCCTCAAGGTCAACCAGCCGCTGGACATCGACGGCGTGCGCGTCTACCTCGTGGGCAACGGCTACGCGCCCGTGGTGACCATCCGCGACGGCGCCGGGGACGTGGCCTTCCAGGGCCCCGTGGTCACCCGCGTGTTCGACCAGAACTACGGCTCGCAGGCCACCATCAAGGTCCCCGACGCGCGGCCGGACCAGCTGGGCTTCGTCGGCTTCTTCCTGCCCTCGGCGGTGGAGGACGAGGAAGGCGCCGCGTTCTCCGCGGACCCCGAGCTGCTCAACCCGGAGCTGCAGCTGAACTCGTACTACGGGGACCTCGGCCTGGACACCGGCCGCCCGCAGAACGTGTACGTGCTGGACACCGCATCCCTCACCGAGCTCAACAGCCGCACCAACGAGAACGGCGGCATCGTGCTCAGCCCGGGCCAGACGTACGAGCTGCCCGAGGGCAAGGGCTCCATCAGCTTCGACGGCGTCCGCCGCTACGTCGGCCTGGACATCCACTACGACCCGGGCAAGTGGGGCGTCGGCGTGTTCGCCGGCACCGCCCTGCTCGGCCTGGCGATCAGTCTGTTCGTCCGCCGCCGCCGCGTGTGGGTGCGCGCCCGCACCGACGACGACGGCCGCACCCGCGTGGAGTACGCGCTGCTCGCCCGCGGCGAGGAGTTCGGCCTCCACGAGGAGCACGTGGCCCTGCGCGCCGCCATGGAGAAGTGGTGGCCCATCGTCGCCGCCACCGAGACGGCCGACGACGCCGCGGCCGGTGCCGCCCCCCAGTCCACCTCCACCACCCCCGAG
>NZ_JABFAZ010000018.1:0-23882 GCF_017168505.1 Micrococcus sp. KRD077
CACCCTAGCCGAGACGTGCATCACGCGGGAGGGGGAGCCGGGCGGGTGACGCCGTCGTCGTGGGGAGGGCCTGGCGGCGCCGCCCGTGGCGCCGAAGCCCGCAGACGCGCCGCTACGGCCAGGACGTAGCGGCGTGTCTGCGGGCCTCGGTGGGGCGTCGTCCACAGATCCCGGCGGACGACGACGGCGGCGCGCCCGGATCGGGCACGCTCGGCCCATGCCCCGCTCGCCCGCGCCCCTGCCTCCGATGCGCTGCGGACTGGACGGCCTCCTCCGCGCTCCGACGGTGTTCTCGACCCCGGCCGCGCGCGAGACGGGGGTGAGCGCGGCCCGGCTGCGGCGCGGGGACGTGGTCTCCCTCGGCTGGGGGCTCTGGGGCCTGCGCGGCGTCGAACCGGACCCCATGGACCATCTGCGGGCACTGCAGGATCTGCACCCCGAGGGCGTGTTCAGCCACGTCACGGCCGCCAGGGTGCTCGGCCTGTGGCTGACCGGGCCGCTCGCCGCCGACCGGTCCGTGCACGTCGCGACCCCGCGCGGCCACGGCACCGCGTCGAGCCGGGCCGGGGTCCGCTCACACCGCCTCCGCGCCGACGCACCGGTGCGGATCGTGGACGGGGTGCGCGTGACCGCACCGGGGTGGATCTTCGTGGACCTCGCCGCGCAGGCCGGGCCGCTCGACCATCTCGTCGCGCTGGGGGACAGCATGGTGCGGACCGCCCCGACGGAGGCCCGCCGCCGTCGGCTGCCGCCCGGGGTGACGGACATGGCCGAGCTGCGCGCCGCCGTCGAGGAACGCGGACGGCTGCGCGGGATCCGTGCGGCCCGGGAGGCGCTAGAGCTCGTGCGCCCCGGGGCCGACTCGCCGCAGGAGAGCCGGCTGCGGGCGCGGCTCGCCCGGGACGGCGTCCCCGAGCCCGCAGTGAACCGGTGCATCCGCCTCGCCACGGGACAGCGGCTCCGCGTCGATCTGGTGTGGGCGGAGGCCAAGGTGGCCGTCGAGTACGACGGCGATCAGCACCGCACGGATCGCCGGCAGTGGCGTGAGGACCGCGAGCGGGACGCGGCCCTGCGCGCGGAGGGGTGGGAGGTGATCCGGGTGACCGCCGACGTGTTCCTGCCGGGGCACTGGGAGCTCTTCGTGCGGCAGCTGCGGGGCCTGGTGGCCGCGCGGACGATGCCGGGCCGAGTGCCGCCGTCGTGGATCTGACCCGCCCAGGCCCGCAGACGCGCCGCTTCCGCCGGGACGTGGCGGCGTGTCTGCGGGCCTCGACGAGAGGGGCGGGAGCCTCGGGCCGGCGTCGGCCCCTGCCCCTCGTCTCCGGACCGGCGTAGAATCGAGCACCGGTCCTCTCGGACCCGACCCACCCCCTCATCCGGAGAGTTCTGCCGCATGCTGCGCACCATGTTCCACGCCAAGATCCACCGGGCCACCGTGACCCAGGCGGACCTGCACTACGTGGGCTCCGTGACCGTGGACCAGGACCTGCTGGACGCCGCGGACATCCTCCCCGGCGAGCTCGTGTCCATCGTGGACGTCACGAACGGCGCGCGACTGGAGACCTACACCATCGCGGGCGAGCGGGGCTCCGGCGTGCTCGGCATCAACGGCGCCGCCGCCCACCTCGTGCATCCGGGGGACATCGTCATCCTCATCGCCTACGGGCAGATGGACGACGACGAGGCCCGCCACTTCCAGCCCAAGGTCGTCCACGTGGACGCGGACAACAGGATCGTCGAGCTCGGCGTCGACCCCGCCGACGGCCTCCTCGACGGCCTCTCTCGCCCGCCGCTGTCCCGCGAGTGGAACGAGGCCCAGGCCGAGCTCTGAGCCGGCCGGCGCGCCGGGCCGTCATGGACGAGTTGTTCAAGCGGGATCAGCGGTCGGCACGGCCTTCGCCCCGAGCGCCCGACGCGCGGAGCGCATCGCGGCCGCGTGGCTGAGGCCCATCGCGGTGCGGGCGCCCGGAACGTGAGCCACGGCGCGCATCCACGGCGAGGTCAGCACCACCTCCTGCTCCCACGTCACGATGCAGTGCGGCGCGTGTCCGGCCGGGGCGCCGTCGTCGTGGACGGTGACCCGCACGGTGCCCGTCAGGTCCCCGCTCAGGTGCGCGACCAGAAGGCCGCGGGCGCGGTCGTCGATGAGACGCTCCATCGTCAGACGCACCGGCACGAACCCGCGCAGCCGGACGGCGGCGCGGTCGGGGCCCAGGCGACGGACGCGCGGGACGGCCGGCCACCAGCGTGGGTAGCCGGCCGGGTCGGCGAGCAGGGCCAGCACGGACCGGGCGTCCGCGGGGACGGCCCAGCGGTGGGTGAAGCGGAAGGGGCGGTCGGCCGACATCAGGCCCGGCCGAAGGTCTCGGGGTCCACGGGGCGCCGGGTGCGGGGGAGCTTCGCGACGATCAGCAGGTACGACTCCGTGACGAGGTCCCGGACGAGCTGCTCGTCGAGGTCCGGGTGCGCGGCCAGGCTGAGCCAGTGCCGCTTGTCCATGTGATAGCCGGGCGTGATCGCCGCGGGCAGGGCCGCGCGCAGCTGGGCGCCGTCCTCCGGGCGGGCCTTGACGTTCACGAGGCGGCGCCCGTCGTGGTCGATGAACACCGCGAACAGCTTCCCCTGCACCTTCATGACCTCGGTGTCCGGGCCGAAGGGGTGCGACGCGGCGCTGCCCGGCAGCTCGAGGGCGCGGTCGCGGGCGACGCGCAGCAGCGTGGGCTCGTCCATGCCAGTCACGTTAGCCGCGCCGGCCCCGCACTTTCGAACGTGATATCGGGGGAATGGGCGCTTTCGAACGGGAGATAGGCCCTATCTCACGTTCGAAAGCGCTCGCCCCGGGGGCTCAGCGGTAGTCGAAGAAGCCCTTGCCGGACTTCCGGCCGAGCTCGCCGCGGGCCACCATGTCCCGCATGAGCTGCGGCGGGGCGAAACGCTCACCCAGCTGGGACTCGAGGTACTCCGCGATGCCCAGGCGCACGTCCAGACCCACGATGTCGGTCAGCGCCAGCGGACCGACCGGGAACTTGTATCCCAGCACCATGGCGGCGTCGATGTCCTCGGGGGAGGCCACACCCTCCTCGACCATGCGGATGGCCTCGAGCGCGATCGCCACGCCCAGGCGCGACGAGGCGAAGCCCGGGGCGTCCTTGACGACGACGGGGGTCTTGCCGAGCCCGCGGACCCACTCGGTGGACAGGGCCTGGAGCTCCGCACCGGTCTGCTCGCCGATCACGACCTCCACGAGCTTCGAGGCGGGCACCGGGTTGAAGTAGTGCAGGCCGCAGAAGCGCTCGGGGCGCTGCAGGTGGGTGGCGATCTCGCCGATGGACAGGGAGGAGGTGTTGCTGGCCAGCCAGGCGTCCTCGCGCAGGTGGGCCTCGACGTCGGTGAGCGCGTCGATCTTCACTTGCATGTCCTCGAACACGGCCTCGACCACGAGGTCGCAGCGGGCGAAGTCGGCACGGTCCACGGAGACGGTCAGGCGCTGCGCCCATTCGTCCAGGTCGCCGTCGATCTTGCCGCGCTCGAGGGAGGCGGCCAAGTCGGCCTCGATGCGTTCCTTGGCCGCCTCGGCCGACTGCGGGTCGCGCTCGACGACGACCACCTCGGACGATCCGGAGACGAGGAACGCGTGGGCGATGCCGCCGCCCATCCGGCCGCCGCCGAGGACGCCGACGACGGCGGGCACGGAGGACGGAACGGTATCAGGGGTGTGCTGCTGATCGGTCATGTCAGTCCTCACTTCTTCTTGCGGTCCAGGAACGCCTGCATGCGCTCGAACTTGGCCTCGGACTCGAACAGGATGGCCTGCGCGATCTCGTCCACGTGGGGGTGGGCCTCGCGAGGGAGGTGGAAGACGCGCTTGGACAGCCGCACCGCCAGCGGGTCCTGCTGCGCGATGCGGTCGGCGAGGGCGTCGGCGGCGTCGAGGAGGGCGTCCGGCTCGTGCAGCTCGGTGACGAGCTTGAGCTCGAGGGCCTCCTGCGCGTCCAGGATCCGTCCGGCGAGCAGCAGCTCGAGGGCCACCGGCTCACCCACCAGCTCCTTGAGCCGCCACTGGGCGCCCGCAGCGGCGGTGATCCCCAGGCTCGTCTCGGGCTGGCCCATCTTCAGCGCCGGGGTGGCGATGCGGAAGTCGGCCGCGTAGGCCAGTTCCGCGCCGCCGCCCAGGGCGAAGCCGTCGATCGCCGCGATCACGGGCATGGGCAGCCGGTGGATGCGGTCGAAGACCTGCGAGTTCACGCCGCGCAGGGCGTCGTCGCGGCGGCGCTCGCGCAGCTGTCCGATGTCCGCGCCGGAGGCGAAGATGCCGGAGAACGTCCCCGGCTCGCGCGTCGACTCCACCTGCGTGCCCGAGATGATCAGGATCTTCGGCTCGCGTTCGAGGTGGGTGCAGAGCTCGTGGAACTCGTCGACCATGGTCTGGTCGATCGCGTTGCGCACGCCCGGGCGGTCCATGCGCGCGTGGACGCGGTCCTCACGCTCCTCGACGCGCAGTGCCGTGAAGTGGCTGAAGTCGTCCATGCGCTCAGACCTTCTCGACGAGCATCGCGGAGCCCTGGCCCACGCCCACGCACATCGTGGCCAGGCCCCTGTCCGCGCCCTCGCGCTCCATCCGACCGAGCAGCGTGACCACGAGGCGCGAGCCCGAGGAGCCGAGCGGATGGCCCAGGGCGATCGCGCCGCCGTCGGCGTTGACGGTCTCCGGGTCCAGGCCGAGGCGCCGCATCGAGGCCAGGGACTGGGTGGCGAAGGCCTCGTTGAGCTCGACGGCGCCCAGATCCGCCACGGACCAGCCGGAGCGCTCGAGGGCCTTCTCGGTGGCCGGGACGGGGCCCAGGCCCATGATCTCGGGGGCCAGGCCCGCCGAGGTGGACTCGACGACGCGGGCCCGCGGGGTCAGGCCGTACTTCTGCGCGGCCCGCTCGGAGACGACGAGGATCGCCGAGGCGCCGTCGTTGAGGGAGGAGGAGTTGCCGGCGGTGACCACGCCGTCCTTCTTGATGATCGGGCGCAGGCTGGCGAGCACCTCGGGGGTGGAGCCGGGGCGGGGGCCCTCGTCCGTGTCCACGACCGTCTCGGCGCCCTTGCGGCCCGTGACGACGACGGGCACGATCTCGTCCGCGAAGCGGCCGGCCTCGATGGCGGCCAGCGCACGCTCATGCGAGCGGGCGGCGAAGGCGTCGGCGTCCTCGCGGGTGATGCCGTCCACCTCGCCGACCTCCTCGGCGGTCTCCGGCATGGAGAAAGTGAACTTCTCCCCGAACTCGCCGTCTGCGAAGCGCGGGTTCACGAAGCGCCAGCCGATCGCGGTGTCGAAGGCCGCGCCGGGCTTGGCGAACGCCGTCGTCGGCTTCTCCATCACCCAGGGGGCGCGGGACATCGACTCCACGCCTCCGGCCACGACGACGTCGGCCATCCCGGAGCGCACCATCGCTGTGGCGATGCCGATCGCGGACATGCCCGAGGCGCAGAGGCGGTTCACGGTGATGCCCGGAACGGTGTCCGGGAAGCCGGCCAGCAGCCAGGCCATGCGGGCGACGTTGCGGTTCTCCTCGCCGGCGCCGTTGGCGTTGCCGAGGATGACGTCGTCCACGACCGACGGGTCGATGCCGGCGTCCTCGATCACGGCCTTGACGGTCAGGGCGGCGAGGTCGTCGGGGCGGACGGAGGAGAGGGCGCCGCCGTACTTGCCGACGGGCGTGCGGCGACCGCCGACGAGCAGGGCCTGGGACTGTGCGGACATGGAGACTCCTTGAGTGACCGACAACGGGGCGGGCGCGGGCGCGGCAAATTACCGACCGTGCGTTCAGGTTCAGTATCCCGGGCCGGTGTGACGGGGGTCAACTGCGGGGCGGGTGTGACGGGGCAGAGGCGCACCCCGCGCCAAAGCCCGCAGACGCGCCGTTTCGTCCCCGAGGTAGCGGCGTGTCTGCGGGCCTCGGCGCCGGTCCGGTCGCCCACGACGACGGCGCGCCCTTCCGGAGGAGGACGCGCCGTCGTCGTGGGGTGGGGGCGGGCGAAGCCCGTCAGGCGGGCCAGATCAGGCCGGGACCACCGGGTGGGAGCGGGTGGCGACGACCTGCTCGTCGTGCAGCTCGCGGTCCTGGATGCCCTTGGGGACGAACAGGACGGCGATGAGCGAGACCGCGGAGATCGCGATGATGTACCAGGCCACGTTCTCCCAGCCGGTCTTCACGAGCTGGTCGGCGATCAGAGGGGCGAAGGCGCCGCCGATGATGGTGCCGAGCGCGTAGCCGATGGAGACGCCGGAGAAGCGGACGCGGGCCGGGAACATCTCGGCGTACATCGCCGACTGCGGGCCGTAGGACGGGCCCAGGCCGAGGGTCAGGACGAACAGGCCCAGCGAGAACAGCGGCAGAGACGCGGTGTTCAGCAGCCCGAACAGCGGGAAGGCCCAGACGATCAGGAAGCCGTAGCCGAGGACGAAGGTCAGCTTGCGGCCGATCTTGTCCGAGATCCAGCCGCCGAGCAGGGTGAAGATGAACCAGCCGACGCCGCCGACGAGGCTCGCGATGAGCACCTCGGAGGAGGTCATGCCCAGGCCCTTCGGGCCGCCGTACTTCGAGAACCACGCGATGAGCAGGTAGCCGACGCCGTTGTTCGCGGCGAAGATCACGGCGGCGAGGATGACCTCCTTGGTGTGGTGCCGGAAGAGCTCGCCCAGCGGGGCGGACTCGTCCACCTTGAGCTGCTGCATCTCCTTGAAGACCGGGGACTCCTCCACGGCCTTGCGGATCAGGTAGCCGACGACGATCAGCACCACGGAGATCAGGAACGGGATGCGCCAGCCCCAGGCGAGGAACTGCTCCTCGGACATGGTGGAGCGCACGATGAACAGCACGCCGGTGGCCAGGATCATGCCCAGCGGCACGCCGATCTGCGGGGCGGAGCCGAACAGGCCGCGCTTGCCGTGGGGGGCGTGCTCCACGGACAGCAGCGCCGCGCCGCCCCACTCGCCGCCGGCGGACAGGCCCTGCAGCAGGCGCAGCACGACGAGCAGGATCGGCGCCCACACCCCGATCTGGGCGTAGGTGGGCAGCAGGCCGATGAGGGTGGTGGCCAGGCCCATGCCGATCAGCGTGAGGGACAGGACGAACTTGCGGCCGAAGCGGTCGCCGAGGTGGCCGGCGATGATCGCACCGAGCGGGCGGATGAGGAAGGAGATGCCGAGGGTGGCCCACGCGGCGATCTGGGAGCCGTTCTCGCCCATCGGCTGGAAGAAGAGGGCGGCGAAGACGAGGGCGGTGGCCTGGGCGAAGATGAAGAAGTCGTACCACTCGATGGTGGTGCCGACGACGGTGCCGGCGATGACCTTGCGCTCCTCGCGGCGATCGCGCGCGGGGGCGGGCGCCGCGGGGGATGCGACGGTGTGGCTCATGGATGCTCCTGGGATGCGGGGCGGCGGCCGACCGTGAGACGGCGGCGGGACGGTGTGGTTCCCGACCGATCGGTCGGGAAGTGACACCCGTCACCGTATACGATCCTCTGTGACTCACGCCACGATCCCAGCTGATGACGGGAATGTGACGCGGCCAAGCCGGGACGACGACGGCGCCGCGCCCTTCACGCAAAGGGTGCGGCGCCGTCGTCGGTGGCGGGGTGCGGCGGCTCAGCCGCGGCCGGTGAACTCCGGCTTCCGCTTCTCCTGGAAGGCCTGGAAGCCCTCGGCGTAGTCGGCGGTGCCGCAGAGCTCGCCCTGGGCGATGTTCTCCGCGCCGAGGGACTCCCACAGGCCCACGCGGTGGTCACGGACCTGGGCCACGAGCTCCTTCGACGCGCGGAACGCGAGGGTCGCGCCGGAGGCCACCTGGGCGACCTTGGCGCGGGTGAACTCGAGCAGCTCGTCCGCGGGCAGGGCCCGGGAGAACAGCCCGGCCTGGACGGCCTCGGCGCCCGAGAGGAGCTCGGCCGTGTAGATCAGGTCCAGGGTGCGGTGCGCGCCCAGGCGCTCGGTGAACAGCCAGTGGCCGCCCGAGTCCAGGGTGGCCCCGAGGTTCGCGAACGGCGAGCCGATCTTCGCGTCCTCGGCCACGTACACCACGTCCGTGGCGATCGCGAGGCCGAGGCCCACGCCCAGGCAGGCGCCCTGCACCGCGGCGAAGGTGGGCACCGGGATCTCGGACATGGCCCGCAGCACCGGGGTGACCCTGTCCCGCAGGTAGGCGGTGGCGTCGTCCTCGGCCGGGACCACGGCGGAGATGTCGCGGCCCGCGCAGAAGCCGCGGCCCTCGCCGCGCAGCAGCACGGCCCGGACCTCGCCGGACTCGACGCCGGCGGCGGCCCGCTCGTAGGCGGCCTGGAGTTCGGCCAGCGCGGCCTCGTCCAGGGCGTTCATCCTCTGGGGGGCGTCCAGCACGATCTCGGCGACGCCGTTCTCGACGGTGATCTCGATCATCGGGGGCTCCTTCGGTCTCGTGGGCGGGCGCTCAGGCGTCGAAGTCCAGCGTGATCGAGTCGGAGGTCGGGCGGGTCTGGCACGTGAGCACGTAGCCCTTCTCCACCTCGTCCTTCTCGAGCGCGTAGTTCTCGTCCATCTCGTACGCGCCGTCGACGACCTTGGCGCGGCAGGTGCCGCACACGCCGCCGGCGCAGGCGAAGGGCACGTCCGAGCGGACGCGCAGCGCGGCGTTGAGGACGGTCTCGTGGGCAGACGTGGGGGACTCGACCTTGGCGGTGAGGCCGTCGAGGTTGAACTCGATGGTCACGTTGTCGCCCTGCGGGTCCACCTCCACCACGCGGCCGGAGTGGCCCTGCGGGTTCTCCGGGCGGCCGGTGGTGAACAGCTCGAAGCGCACGTCGTCCTCGGACACGCCGCGGGCGGCGAGCGTCTCACGCGTGAGCTGCACGAGCTCGAACGGGCCGCAGAGGAACCACTCGTCGGTGCCCTCCACGTCGATCACGCGGTCCAGGAGGGTGGTGAGCTTGTCCTCGTCGATGCGGCCGGAGAGCAGCGGGGACACGCGCTGCTCTCGGGAGAGCACGTGGTGCACCGTGAACCGGGCCGGGTACTTGTCCTTGAGGTCGCCGATCTCCTCGGCGAACATCACGTCCATGGCGGAGCGGTTCGCGTAGACCAGGTCGAAGCGCGAGGTCTCGGAGGCCGCGAGCACGGCCTTGGCGATCGCCATGATCGGGGTGATGCCCGAGCCGGCCGCGAACGCCACCAGGTGCGTGTCCTTCTTCTCCGCGACCTTCTCCGCCGCCACCCTCTGGGCGTCGTTGAGGGAGGTGACGTGCGTGCGGGACGTGAACGCGCCCTGCGGGTTCATCACGTCGATCCTCTCGCCGACCTCGAGGCTCTCGTTGGCCCACGTGGAGAACGTGCCGCCGATGTCCTTCTTCACGGCCACGCGGATCTCGCCGCGCTTCGGGACGGCGCAGATCGAGTAGGACCGGCGCACCTCGGCGCCGTCGAGCTCCTTGCGCAGGGCCACGTACTGACCCGGCACGTAGTCGTAGTCGTCGGCGAGCTCCTCGGGCACCGCGAAGGTGACCTCCACGGAGTCGTCGGTCAGGCGGCGCAGCTCGGACACCTCGAGGGTGTTGAACGTGGCGCGGCGCTTGCCGGTGGTGGGGGCGTCGGTGGTCTCGGTCATCAGTGCACCTTGAAGTAGTCGAAGGGCTCGAGGCACTCCCGGCAGGTGTAGAGGGCCTTGCAGGAGGTGGAGCCGAAGCGGGTGATCTCGCGGGTGTTCAGGGAGTGGCAGCGCGGGCACTTCACGGCCATGCCGATCCTGATCGGGCCGTCCGTGGTGCGCGCGACGGGCGGGGCGATGCCGTACTCGTTGAGCTTGGCCTTGCCCTCGTCCGTCATCCAGTCCGTGGTCCACGCCGGCTGGAGCACCAGGCGCACCTCGGCGTCGGGGAATCCGGCGCGCTCGAGCGCGCGGGTGACGTCCGTGGTGATGGTGTCCATGGCGGGGCAGCCGGAATAGGTGGGCGTGATGACGACGACGGCCCTCTCGCCATCGGCCCGTGCCTCCCGGAGGATCCCGAGGTCCGCGATGGACAGCACGGGGATCTCCGGGTCGTGCACGGTGGAGGCCGCATCCCAGACCCGCGCGTCGGCGGGATCGGCGGGGCGCAGCTCGCTGGCGGTGGTCACCAGGTCGCTCCCGGGTGACGGCGCGCCAGGGACTGCATCTCCGCGAGGATGTACCCGCGGTACTCGCTCATGGCGCCGGAACGGTCGCCGCCGCGGGCGGTGCCCGTCGTCGGGACGGTCAGGCCGGCCTCCTCGATGGCCGCGCGGATGCGGGTCATCGTGGGCTCCTCGAGCGAGGACGGCAGCACGGCGACGCCCTGCTCGGCGAGGGCGCGGACGACGTCGTCGTCGTGGAAGAGCTCGGCCACGTAGGGCCACAGCTCGTCCAGGCCGCGCTGCATGCGGCGCTTCGACTCCTCGGTGCCCAGGCCCAGGCGCTGCAGCCACAGGGCGGCGTGGTCCTGGTGGTACAGGACCTCCTTGAGGGCCTTGTCCGCGATGGCGGCGAGCGTGGGGTCCGTGGACTCGCGCAGGCGGGTGTACAGCTCGTACGAGTAGAACGAGTAGTACAGCTGGCGGGCGATGGTCTTGGCGAAGTCGCCGTTCTCGGCCTCCACGAGGCGGACGGAGCGGAACTCCTCCTCGTCGCGGAAGTACGCGAGCTCGTCCTCGGTCTTGCCCCACGCGGTGCCGGCGTAGGAGAGGAGGAAGCGGGCGTGGCCCACGAGGTCCAGGGCGATGTTGCCCAGGGCGATGTCCTCCTCGAGTTCCGGGGCGCGCGAGATCCACCAGGACAGGCGCTGGCCGAGCATCAGGGCGTCGTCACCGAGGGCGAGGGCGTAGCGGGCGACGTCGTCGCTCGCCTTCTGCTCGCCCGCCGCGATCTCCTCGGCGGTGATGGCCACGCCCGCGGAGTGCCTCGTGGCGGAGTCGTTGGTCGCGAAGCTCACAGGTGCGGCACCCCCTCGGACTGCTGGTAGTAGGTGGCGTGACGGTAGGACTTGCCCTGCGCGGACTCGAAGAAGCCGCCCTTGGAGTCCGGGTCTGAGGCCGCGATGGCCTCGGCCGGGACGACCCACACGGAGGTGCCCTCGTTGCGGCGGGTGTACAGGTCACGCGCGTTGCGCAGCGCCAGGGTGGCGTCCGGGGCGTGCAGCGAGCCGGCGTGCACGTGGGAGAGGCCGCGGTTGGCGCGGACGAAGACCTCCCACAGGGGCCAGGCGTGGGAGGCGGCGGTGGTCTCGCTCATGGGTCAGGCTCCGATCAGGTGGGTCTCGGCCGGCGCGTTCTGCTCGGCCTGGCGGCGGGCGTAGGCGGCGGCGGCCTCGCGGACCCAGGCGCCCTCCTCGTGGGCCTGGATGCGGCGGGCCATGCGCTGGGTGTTCATGGGGCCGTTGCCCTTGATCACGGACATGAACTCGTCCCAGTCCAGCTCGCCGAAGTCGTAGTGGCCGCGCTCCTCGTTCCACTTCAGGTCCGGGTCCGGCAGGGTGAGGCCGAGGGCCTCGGCCTGCGGGACGATCATGTCCACGAAGCGCTGGCGAAGGTCGTCGTTGGAGAAGCGCTTGACCTTCCACGCCATGGACTGGCGGGAGTTGGGGGAGTCCTCGTCCGGCGGGCCGAACATCTGCAGGGCCGGGCCGTAGAAGCGGTCCACGGCGTCCTGGGCCATCTGCTTCTGCTCCGGGGTGCCGTGCGAGAGCTCGTAGAGGATCTCCCAGCCCTGGCGCTGGTGGAACGACTCCTCCTTGCAGATGCGCACCATCGCGCGGCCGTACGGGCCGTAGGAGGCGCGGCACAGCGGCACCTGGTTGCAGATCGCGGCGCCGTCGACGAGCCAGCCGATCGCGCCCATGTCCGCCCAGGTGCGGGCCGGGTAGTTGAAGATCGAGGAGTACTTCGCGCGGCCGGAGAGCAGCTGCGCGTTCAGCTCGTCCCGCGGGGTGCCGAGGGTCTCGGCGGCGGAGTACAGGTACAGGCCGTGGCCGGCCTCGTCCTGGACCTTGGCCATGAGGATCGCCTTGCGCTTCAGGGAGGGGGCTCGGGTGATCCAGTTGGCCTCCGGCTGCATGCCGATGATCTCGGAGTGCGCGTGCTGGGAGACCTGGCGGGTCAGGGACCTGCGGTACGCCTCGGGCATCCAGTCGCGGGGCTCGATGCGTGAGTCCTCCGCGATCAGGCGATCGAAGTTCTCCTGGCCGGCCGCATCCTCGGGGGACGGGACGGAGGCCAGGTGCTGGGGGGAGCTGGTCTGCGTCATGGGGATCACCTCACGCTGAGTGCGGGCTGGTTCCGTGGTCAGGGCGCACCGGGGCGCATCGAATTACTGACCGCTCGTTCAGAATAGGCCAGGGTGTGACCTCGGTCAACACGCCGGGGCGCGCGGGGCCCGGGTGCGACGCGGCCGCCGGGACGGTGCGGGAGGGTTGGCTCCTGCACAGGCGTCCCGACGGCGTCCCCCATCCCCGGATCGTCCCTCGCCGCGGTTGCGGGACCCGGGCCCTCCCTACGGTGGCCGCATGTCACCCCTCACCGGACCTCAGCAGATCGCCACGGCCCTGCGGGCCGCCGGACTCGACGACGACGCCGCCCGCCTGGCCGCGTGGGCCGACCCCGCCCGGCGCGAGCGGGAGGCCGCCGAGCAGGCCCTCGCCGACCTCGCCGTGGCCCAGACCCAGCTGCGCACGGCGCTGGGCGGGCTGGTCAGCGCCGCCACGGACGTGCGCTCGGCGATGCACACGGCATGGCGCGGGGAGGCCGCCGGCGCCTATGGGGAGGCCGTGCGGCGGGCGGCGACCCTGGCGGCGGAGCTCGAACGGGAGGCCGGGGAGTGGCTCGCCCTGCGGGCCACCGCCGAGCGGGACGCCGAGGACGCGCGCCGGGACGCGGAGGCCCGGCAGCGGGCGGCCGAGGAGACGGCGCTGGCCGTCCTGCGCTCGCTGGCGGTGGCGGCGTGACCGGCGGGCGGGGTGCCGGCCCGGGGGCGGTGGCCTTCAGCACGCACGGCGGCCCGGGCTCGATCTACGCGGAGGCCGAGGAGATGCGCGTCGTGGCCGGGCGGCACGAGCACGCCGCCGACGAGGCGGCCGGAGCCTCGTGGCAGGTCGACGCGGCCGCCTTCGGGCTGGGCCGGTCGGCCGCGTGGCTCGCCTCCGCCGCCCTGCTGCAGGACCGGCTGGTGGAGGCGGTCGGTCGGGTGCGGAGCCTGTCGGAGCAGTGCGCCGAGCTGCACCGTGACCTGCTCTCGGCGGCGGCCCGCTACGAGGAGACCGAGCGCGCGGCGGCCGGCATCACGGCCGCCGAGGACGCCTCCCTGGAGGAGCTGCCGGCGCTGCTCTGGCGGGACGGCCATGACGGCCTCACCACCCGCGAGGCGGAGCGGCTCGTGCAGGACCTCGTCCAGGCGGTGCCCGAGGCCATCGTGGCCGCCCTGCTCACGGCCGCCGGCTTCCCCCTGCTCGCGGCCCTGGCGCGGATCGACGTGAAGATGCTGACGAGGGCGCAGAAGCGCGTGCTGAAGCGGCCCGTCTCCTCCGCGGCGAAGAAGGGGACGGATGCTGCGTCGGACCTCACCGAGGCGCTGCGGGTCTCCCCGGACGAGGCATGGACCGCGGTGGCGGACGCCCTGACCCTCGCCGGCGCGGCGCCCCGGGGCGCGGTGACCCCGCACGGGGCGCCGCAGGACCGGCCGACGGCGCCCGCCCTGCTGGACGGCTCGGCCACGGGGCTGGCCTCTCTCATCCCGCGCGAGGAGGGGGACGGCGACCTCACGGTCACGGAGGTGGTGCGAGAGAACGGGAGCCGCGCCTGGGTGGTGGGCCTGCCGGGCACCCGCGGCGGCCTGATCCCGGATCCCGAGTCGACCGACCCGTGGGACGCCGGCGGACTGCTGGACGCCCTCGGCTCCGAGTCCGAGGTCACGGCCCCGGCGGTGCGGGCGGCGCTCGAGGCGGCCCGCGTCCCGCACGGTGCCCCGCTCGTCCTGGCCGGCTACTCCCAGGGCGGGGTGCACGCCGTCAACCTGGCCGGGCGCGATGACTTCACGTCCGTGTATCCCGTGGCCGGCGTCATGACGGTCGCTGCGCCGTCCGGCAACGCGGTGGAGACCGGGCGGACCGCGGTGCTGGAGTTCTCCTCGGACGGGGACCTGGCCGTCGCCGCGGACGGGGCGCCCACCCCCGTCTCATCGCGCCGGGCCGAGGTGGTCTTCCACCCGGCCGGCCACGGGTGGGATGCGCCCGGGGGCGGCTTTCGGACCGCCTCTCCGCTGGCGGTCGAGGACGACCTGGGCGTCGCCCACGACTTCGACGCCCAGGTGGACCTGATCCGGCAGTTCGAGGCCGCCGAGCCCGCGTCCCGGGCGGAGGTCGCCGGGCTCTCCGCCGCGTTGGCCGGGCTGACCGCCGGCACCGTGGCCTCGAGCCGGGCGGTGCGCCTGCGCCGCACGCCGCCCGAGCGGGACCACCTGCCCCCGGGATCCCGGTGAGCGCGCCGGCGGCGGGGCGCCCGCCGCCGCCCGCTCAGTTCGCGTCGAGCAGCACGCCCGCGAAGAACGCGTTCAGGCGGTCGACCTCGTCCAGGCCGAAGACGCCGGAGACGTACTGGTCCGGGCGGACCACGACGACGGCGCCGTCACGGCTGATGCCGCGGGCCTCGAAGATGTCCTCGCCGTGCGTGGGCCGGCACGTGGCGAAGATGTTGTTCAGGTCGTGCAGGCCGAGGGAGCCGGTGGTCGGCCGGAAGATCGACGGCACGTCCGGGTGGGCGAACTCGGTCTGCTTCTGCTGGTACACGACCTTGATGTCGAAGCAGGCGTCCTCCGGCCCGTCCGACGGGGTGTGGCGGTTGCGGAAGGACCGCGGGTCCTCCACGATCGCCTTCGCCCACGCCGCGACCTTCGAATCCTCGGCGCGCGGGGAGGCGGCGTCGGCGAACACGTACACGCGCCAACGGCCGTCCGCGCGGTGCAGGTGGCCCAGGTGCTTGACGTTGGTGTCGCACGAGCGCTCCACCAGCGCCGACTTGAAGCGCTTGCCGATGGGGTAGCCCTGCGCCAGCGCCTGACCGGTGGCGTCCGTGGTGAGGAGGGAGGGCCGGTACTCCGTCATGAAGCCGGCCGGGAACTCGGCGGTCTTCGTGTAGAACTCGGCCACCTCGTTCGGGTCGCCCAGCTCGGAGGTGGGCTTGGCCATGAGCGTCGACCACTCCTTGTCGAAGTCGATCAGGTTCTTGGCGATCTCCTTGCGCTCCTCCGAGTAGGTCGGCACGAGCTCGACCGGGGCCATCCCGGAGAGCACCTGGCCGAGCTTCCAGCCGAGGTTCCAGCCGTCCTGCATGGACACGTTCATGCCCTGGCCGGCCTTCGCGGAGTGGGTGTGGCAGGCGTCGCCGAGCAGGAACACGTTGGGGTGGGCCACGCGCTCGCGGTTGTCGAAGCCCGAGGTGAGGCGGTGGCCCACCTCGTACACCGAATGCCAGGCGACCTCCTTCACGTCCAGCGTGTAGGGGCGCAGGATCTGCTGGGCCCGGCGGATGATCTCCTCGAGCGGGGTCTGGCGCACCCTGTGGTCGTCGTCCGCCGGGACCTCGCCGAGGTCCACGTACATGCGGAACAGGTGGCCGCCCTCGCGGGGGATCAGGAGGATCGAGCCGCTGGACGAGTGGATCGCGCACTTGGTGCGGATGTCCGGGAAGTCCGTGTCGGCCAGCGCGTCCATGACGCCCCACGCGTGGTTCGCGGCGTCGCCGGTCAGGGTGTGGCCGATCGCCTTGCGGACGCGAGAGCCCGCGCCGTCCGCGCCCACCACGTACTTGGCGCGCACCTGGCGGGTCGGGCCCGAGGCGGGGTCCTCGAGGGCGTTGCCCTCGGCGTCCACGGTGCGGCGCAGGGTCACGAGCACGGGGTGCTCGCCGTCGTTCGTGTCCTCGAGGGTTTCGAAGGCCCAGCCGTAGTCCGGCCGCGCGCGGGTGGGGGAGTTCTTCATGTACTCGGCGAACCAGTCCAGGATGCGGGCCTGGTTCACGATCAGGTGCGGGAACTCGGAGACGCCCTCCGGGTCGTCCTCGGCCAGCGAGGTGCGCACGATCGTGTCCGCGTCGTCCTCGGCCGGGTTCCAGAACGCCATGGAGGTCAGGTCGAAGGCCTCGTCGATGATCTCGCTCGCGAAGCCGAAGGCCTGGAAGGTCTCCACGGAGCGGGCCTGGATGCCGTCCGCCTGGCCGATCTCGAGGCGGTGGGGGCGGCGCTCGATGATGCGGGTGTGGACGTCCGGGAACATCGCGAGCTGGGCGGCGGCGATCATGCCGGCCGGGCCAGAGCCGACGATCAGCACGTCCATCTCGTCCGGCAGCTCGGCGGGGCGGTCCAGGCCGATGCCGGCCGCCACCTGGACGCGCGGGTTCGTGGAGACGTAGCCGTGGTGGTGGAAGAGCATGGGGGTCCTTTCGCTGCGGGGGGATGTCGCTGCGCGGCACGTGCCACCCGACGGTGTGTTCTCTCAGAGAACACGGTGTTCTCCCTGGGAACACATGTGTGCCAGACTGTACGCGGACGTGATCGGGTTCACAACCGGCGCGCGGGCCGACCGCGCCCCGGGTGCGTCACGTCCGGCACGCGAGGCGAGGAGCACGGATGGCGGAGCACGACGACGGCCCGGTCCGGGAGGGCGCACCCTCCCAGACGCTCTCCCGCGCGCTCACCCTGCTCGAGACCGTCGTGGAAGCGCCCGAGCCGCCCACCATCGCCGACCTCGCCGACGGCCTGGGCGTCCATCGCTCGGTCGCCTACCGCATGCTGCGCACCTTCGAGGCCCACGGCCTGCTGCGCCGCGACGGCCTCGGCCGCGTCCACGCCGCCCCCGGCCTGGCCGTCCTCGCCCGCCGGGTGGAGCAGGATCTGCGCGCGGCGGCCATGCCGCACCTGACCGCCGTCTCCACCGACCTGGGCATGACCGCGTTCCTGGTGGTGTGGGACGGGGCCCACTGCCTCACCCTGGCCACGGCCGAGCCGCCCAGCGGCAACCTCGTCACGCAGCGGCCGGGGACCCGGCACCCCCTCGGGGTCGGTGCGCCGGGGATGGCGATCGCCGTCGCCCTGACCGGACAGGAGTGGGCGCGGCTGCCCAGCGGGGCCCCGCCCGAGCGGCCCGAGCTCGACGACGTGCGGGAGCGCGGCTGGGCCGTCAGCTCCGACGAGGTCATCACCGGCGTCTCCTCGGTCGCCGTGCCGCTGCGGGTCCCGGGCCAGCTGCCCGCCGCCCTCGCCGTGGTCTACGCGACGCGGCCGGAGGACCCCGCGCGCCTCGGAGACCGGCTCGGTGAGGCGGCCCGGGCCGTCGCCGTCGCCTTCGGCGCAGCCTGAACCCCGGGGCGCCGCGTCCGGGGCCCGTGCGGCGGATCACAGCGTCCGCGGCCCGCATTACCCTGGTGGCCATGACTGATGACGCACAGCAGACGCCCGCCGTGGTCGCGCCCCACAAGAAGGTCGGCATGCTGCCGCCGTACGCCGCCGGCAAGCCGCCGGTCGCCGTCCCGGGCCTGCACCCCTACAAGCTCTCCTCGAACGAGAACCCCTACGCGCCCGTGCCCGGCGTGATCGACCGGGTGCGTCAGGTCGTGACCGGCCCGGAGGGCGCGCCCAGCACCCTCTGCCGCTACCCGGACACCCTCTCCACCGGCCTGCGCCAGGCCCTGGCCGCGCACCTGGACGTCCCGGCGGACGACGTCGTGACGGGTGCCGGCTCCCTCGGCGCCCTGGCCCAGGTCATCACCGCCTTCGCCGGCCACGGCGAGGCGGGGGAGGGCGACGAGGTGATCTTCGCGTGGCGCTCCTTCGAGGCCTACCCGATCGTGGTCCGCACCGCCGGTGCCGTGGACGTGCAGGTGCCGCTCACCGCGGACCACCGCCACGACCTGCCGGCCATGCTGGAGGCGATCACGGAGCGGACCCGCGTGATCCTGCTCTGCACCCCCAACAACCCGACCGGCCCCGTGCTCACGACCGCCGAGGTCGAGGACTTCCTGGCGCGCGTGCCCGCGCACATCCTCGTGGTCATCGACGAGGCGTACGTGGAGTTCGTCCGCGACGAGGACGCGGTCAAGGGCCTGGAGATGTACCGCAAGCACGCGAACGTCGTCGTGCTGCGCACCTTCTCGAAGGCCCACGGCCTCGCCAATCTGCGCGTGGGCTACTCGGTCTCGCAGCCGGAGATCACCAAGGCCCTGCGCACCGTGGCCACCCCGTTCGCGGTGTCCACGGTGGCGGAGGAGGCCGCGATCGCCTCGCTCGAGCACCTGGACGAGGTCCTCGAGCGCGTGCAGGTCGTCGTCGACGAGCGCGAGCGCGTCGCCGCCGCCCTGGCCGAGGCCGGTTGGGACCTGCCCTCCTCGCAGGCCAACTTCGTGTGGATGCCGCTCGGCGAGCGCACGCAGGCGTTCGCCGAGGCCGCCCAGGCCCAGGCCCTGTCCGTCCGGGCGTTCGCGGGCGAGGGCGTGCGCGTGAGCATCGGCGAGAAGGAGGCCAACGACCGCTTCCTCGAGGTCGCGCGCGACTTCCTGACGTGAGCGGGCCGGCGCGAGCGGCACGTTGGACCGGCTGATCCGGGTCCGCTTCGCGTTCGACGCGGAGCGTCCGGTGTTGACCGTGGCGGCCCTGGCCCGGCGCACCGAGCTGCCCCTGGCCACCGCCTATCGGTGGGTGGACCGGCTGGTGCGCGCCGAGCTGCTGCAGAAGGACGAGGACGGCGTGGTCCGGCCCGGCCTGCGGCTGTGGGAGATGGCCTCCCGGAGCGCGCCGAGCATGTCCCTGGCCCGGACGGCCATGCCGTTCCTCGTGGACGTGCAGTCGGTCCTGCGGCAGCACACGCAGCTCGCGGTCCTCGACGACGACGGCGTCCTCGTGCTCGCCCGGCTCTCCTCCCAGGGGGCCGTGGTGAACCAGGCGGACGTCGCGGGTCGGCTGCCGCCGTTCACCACCGCCCTGGGACTCGTGCTGCTCGCCCACGCCCCGGTCGAGACGGCGGAGCGGTTCATCGCCCGGCACCGGGACCGGCTCGGCGCCGTCGTGGATCACCATCCCCTCGAGTCGGGGCGTGCGGTGCCCGCGGGCGTGCGGGCGCGGGTGGCCACGCCCAGCGAGCCGCGGCTGCGAGCGCTTCTGGCGGATGTGCGGCGGGAGGGGTACGCGGCCGTGGACGGCGCGTTGGACGAGGAGTCCCGGGGGGTCGCCGTGCCGGTCCGCGGGGCCGACGGCGTGGCGGCGGCCGCGCTCGGGGTCGTCGTCCCCCGCGAGGCGCCGTACACCCCGGGGGTGCCGCCCCTGCTGATGACGGCCGCCCGGGGGATCGCCCGCGGACTCGGCGGCCATTCTCACTGAGTGAGAACGGCCGGGCGCGGGCCGTGTCCTGCGCCACAGGATGGTCGGGACCTCCGCCGCCGGCCCCGGCAGCGCGGCCCGACCCGCCCGGCCCGACCGGTGACGTCCCCCGGAAAGGACGCCATGACCCAGCCCCCCGTGACCCGCACCCGCGTCGGCATCGTCGGCGGCGGGCCCGCCGGCCTGATGCTCTCCCACCTGCTCGCGCGGCAGGGGATCGACAACGTCGTCCTCGAGTCCCGTGACCCCGAGACCATCGCGCACACCCACCGCGCGGGCATCCTCGAGCAGCCCAGCGTGGAGATGCTGACGGACATGGGCGTCGACGGCCGGGTGAGGACGGTGGGCGACGAGCACCGCGGCATCATCCTGCGCTTCGACGGCGAGTCGCACGCCCTGGACTTCCCGGAGCTCGTGGGTGCCACGGTCACCCTGTACGCGCAGAACGAGGTCTTCGTCGACCTGGCCGCGGCGCGGCGGCGCGACGGCGGCGACGTCCGCTTCGAAACCGAGGTGCTCGAGGTGCTCGACGTCGACTCGGACACCCCCGGCGTCCGGTTCCGCTCCGTGGCCGGTGGCGAGGAGGGGCCGGTCGAGGAACTGCGTTGCGACATCCTCGTGGGCGCCGACGGCTCGCGTTCCACCGTGCGCAAGGCCCTCCAGCGCGACACCGAGGGCGAGGACCACTTCCACGCGTACCCCTTCGCCTGGTTCGGCATCCTCGCCGAGGCGCCCAAGTCCTCGCCGGAGCTGATCTACGCCCGCTCCGAGCATGGCTTCGGCCTGATCTCGCAGCGCTCGGAGACCGTGCAGCGCATGTACTTCCAGTGCGACCCCTCGACCCGCGTGGAGGACTGGTCCGACGACCGGATCTGGGACCGGCTGCAGAGCATCGTGGCCGGGCCGGACGGCTTCACCCTCAAGACCGGCCCCATCATCGACAAGACGGTGCTCGGGTTCCGCTCCTATGTGCGCACACCGCTGAGTCACCGCAACGTCTTCCTCGCCGGCGACGCCGGACACACCGTCCCGCCCACCGGCGCGAAGGGCCTGAACCTCGCCTTCGCGGACGTGCGCGTCCTGGCCGAGGCGCTCGAGTCGTGGGCCGCCACGGGCTCGCGCGACCTGCTCGACGCCTACTCGGAGACGGCGCTGGCCCGCGTGTGGAAGGACCAGAACTTCTCCTACTGGATGACCACCATGCTCCACGCCCGCCCGGACGCCTCGGAGTTCGAGGACATGCGCGTGCGCGGTGAGCTCCGCAACGTGGTCCAGTCCCGTTACGGACGGCAGTTCCTCGCCGAGCAGTACACCGGCTGGCCCTCCGCCTGAGCCCGACCGATCCCCGACCCCGCAGAGAAAGGAGCCGACGTGAGCATCGCCGCCCAGGCCAAGGACGACGACACGTTCGACAGCGCCCACGTGCTCGATCCAGCCGCCACCCGCGACTCGCAGGGGCAGATCAGTGAAGAGATCGCGGCCGTCCATGCCCAGGCCCAGGGCGAGACCCAGCCGCGGCTCGACTTCCCGCCCTATCGCTCGTCGGTGTTCCGCCACCCCACCAAGTCGCTCGTGCACGCCGACCCCGAGACCGTGGAGCTGTGGTCCCCGGCCTTCGGCCACCGCGACGTGCACCCGCTCGAGGCGGACCTGGCCGTCGGCCAGAACGGCGAGCCGATCGGCGAGCGCATCAAGGTGCGCGGCCGCGTGCTCGACGACGACGGCCGCCCCGTGCGCCACCAGCTGGTGGAGATCTGGCAGGCCAACGCGGCCGGCCGCTACGTGCACAAGCGGGACCAGCACCCCGCGCCGCTGGACCCGAACTTCACGGGCATCGGCCGCACACTGACCGGCGCGGACGGGACCTACGAGTTCACCACCATCAAGCCCGCCCCGTACCCGTGGAAGAACCACCGCAACGCGTGGCGCCCGGCGCACATCCACTTCTCCCTGTTCGGCACGGACTTCACGCAGCGCATGATCACCCAGATGTACTTCCCGGGCGATCCGCTGTTCCCGCTGGACCCGATCTACCAGGGCATCACGGACCAGGCCGCCCGCGACCGGCTCGTGGCCACCTACGACCACTCGGTGACCAGCCACGAGTGGAACACCGGCTACTGGTGGGACATCGTGCTCACGGGCAGCCACCGCACCTGGATGGAAGACGAGGAGGGCGATCACTGATGCGGATCGACGAGACCACCGAGCGCACCGCCGACGGGAGGCTGGTCCCCACCCCGGGCCAGACCATCGGCCCGTTCTTCGGCTACGCGAACGGCTACGAGCAGGTCCACCTGCCGTGGCGCGACGGCCACCAGCTGGTCCCCGCGGGCCGCGCGGACGCGATGCGCCTGTTCGGCACCGTCTACGACGGCAACGGCGATCCGATCCCGGACGCCATGATCGAGATCTGGCAGGCCGACGCCGAGGGCGTCATCTCGCAGGAGGACGGCTCCCTCGTCCAGGACGGCTTCACCTTCACCGGCTGGGGCCGCTGCGCCGTGGACAACGCGGGCCGCTACACCTTCTCCACCGTGGAGCCCGGCGTGGTGAACGAGGACCGCGCCCGGTTCATCCACGTCGTCGTGTTCGCCCGCGGCCTGCTGAACAAGCTGCACACCCGCGTGTACCTGCCCGAGGACGCCGAGGCGATCGTGCAGGACGCGTTCCTGACCTCCCTCGACGAGGACCGCCGTCGCACCCTGATCGGCACCCGGAACGACGACGGCTCGCTCGAGTTCGACATCTGGATCCAGGGCCCCGGGGAGCACGCACCGAAGGAGACCGTGTTCCTGCAGTTCCCCGGCATCGAGTACCCCGAGCTCGACTGACGCCGGCCTCGGCCGCAGGCCCGGCCCCTCCCACACGCGGGACGGGTCGGGCCTGACGCCGCCTCCGGAGCCCGATCCCACCCCTCCGACCCCAGGAGCCCGCCATGACCTCAGCCGCCGCCGACCTCGCCGCCGTCGCCGACGTCGGCCTCCTGGATCCGGCCTGGGCCGGCAGTCGGGCGGAGGCCGCCACCGCGGACCGCACCTTCCTGGGGCACCTGCTCGACGTCGAGGCGGCATGGGTGCGCGTGCTCGCCCGGCACGGGCTCGCCACGGAGGCGGAGGCGGCGGCCGCCGCGGCGGCGGGCGACCCGGACGCCTACGACCTCGCCGCGCTCGCCCGCGCGGCCCAGGGCGGCGGCACCCCCCCCCTGATCCCGGCGCTGAAGGCGCTGCGCGCGCAGCTGCCGGCCGGCTCCCGCGCCGTGCACCTGGGCGCCACGAGCCAGGACGTCGTGGACTCCGCGCTGATGGTCATGGTGGGCCGGGTGGGCGCGATCCTGGCCGAGGACCTCGCCGCCGCGCAGGACGCGCTTGCGGAGCTGGCCCGCGCCCACCGCTCGACGCCGATGGTCGCCCGATCCCTCGCCCAGCACTCCCTGCCCTCCACCTTCGGGCTGCGCGCCGCGAACTGGCTCGACGGCCTCGGCCAGGCCGCGGATCGGCTCGCCGCCGCCGTCGCGGACCTGCCCGTCCAGTGGGGCGGCGCCGCCGGCACCCTGGCCTCCCTGTCCGGGCACGTCGACCGCGCGCACCGCGCGGGGACCCTCGGCCCCGAGGTCACCGCGTTCACCCTGGTCGAGGACCTCGCCGCCGAGCTGGGCCTCGCCGCCCCCGCCGGGCCCTGGGACACGAACCGCATGGCCGTCACGGGCGTGGCCGCGGCCCTGGCCGACGTCGTGGCCGCGTGCGGGAAGATCGCCAACGACGTGCTGACATCGGCGCGGATCGAGAACGGCGAGCTCGGTGAGCCGCTTGCGGCCGGCCGCGGCGGCTCCTCCGCGATGCCGCACAAGCAGAACCCCGTGCTCTCCGTGCTGATCCGCTCCGCCGCGCTGTCCGCCCCCGGGCTCGCGGCGCGGGTGTACACGGCGGCCGGCGCCGCGGACGACGAGCGCCCGGACGGGGCCTGGCACGCCGAGTGGCCCGCGCTGCGCCGCCTGCTGCGGGTGGCCGGCGGGACCGCGGCCCTGACCCGCGAGCTCGTCTCCGGCCTGCGCGTCCACGAGGACCGCATGCGGCGCAACCTGGAGCTCACCGGCCCGCTGCTCGTCTCCGCGCCGATCATGGCCGAGCTGGCTCCGGAGCTGGACGAGGCCTCCGGCGAGCCGGGCTCCGGGAAGCGGCTGATCCAGGACGTCGTGGACCGCTCCCTGGCGTGCGAGGGGAACTTCCGCGCCCTGCTGCGCGCGGCGGTCCCGGAGTCCGTTCCGGACGCCCGCCTCGACGACCTCCTCGACCCCGCCGCCTACACGGGGGAGGCCGAGGCCCTCGTGGACCGCCTCCTCGCCGCCCGCCGGGGCACGACGACGCCGCCCCGCACCTGAGACCATCTCCGTCAGAACCGGCCGCGCCCCTCGGGGTGCGGCGCCGCCGCAGAGGAAGGACCGCCCATGAGCACCCCCCGTGTCACCACCACCCTCCTGAAGCCCGCCCAGGACCC
>NZ_JABFAZ010000018.1:23982-28324 GCF_017168505.1 Micrococcus sp. KRD077
GAAGGGTCAGAACCGCAGTCGATTCGCGGGGGCGGGTGCTGGTGCTGGTGCGGATGCGGGTGCGGGGAGTGCTGAAGGGGGTGGGCGCTCAGCGCTGGAGCGCGGCCAGGGCGGCCTCGGCGTCGTCCGCGGCGGCGCGCAGCACCGGCAGGGCCTGCACGACGGCGGCCGCCACCTCCGGCGTGCGCGGCGCCGGGACGCGGGCCCCGGTCCGCAGGGCCGCCCGGCGCGCGCCCGGGTCGCGATGGTCCGGCCCGAGGGACAGCGCCGTGTTGATCGCCACGGCCACTCGCCCCTCGGCGTCGCGCACGGGCACGGCGACGCTGCTCAGATGGGCGTCCAGCTCCGCGGTCACCACGGCGTGGCCCTGCTCCCGCACGCGCGCCAGCTCGGCCATCAGCGCGTCCACGTCCGTGAGGGTGTGCTCCGTGGCGGGGGTGCGCGGGGCGCCTGCGAGCAGGGCACAGGCCTCGTCCTCGGGCAGGTCGGCCAGCAGCACGCGGCCCATGGACGTGGTGAACGCGGGCAGGCGCGTGCCGACGTCGAGGTTCACCCGCAGGATCCGCTCGGTGTGCACACGCGCGATGTACATCAGGTGCGCCCCGTGGAGCACGCCCGCGGAGCAGGACTGGTGCAGGCGCTGCGAGGCCTGGGTGAGGATCGGCCGGAGGATCTCGGAGACGGACCGGCCGGACCAGTAGCCGTGGCCGAGCTCCAGCACGCGCGGGGTCAGCGCGAACCGCCGCCCGTCCTGCACGGCGTAGCCGAGCTCCGTGAGCGTCAGCAGCATGCGCCGCGCCGTGGCCCGGGTGACCCCCGCGGCGGTCGCGGCCTCGCTCACCGAGAGCGTGGGGGTGTCCGGGGTGAACGCGCGCAGCACCGCCAGACCGGACGCCAGGGCGCGCACCACGTCCCCGCCCGACGCGGGACGTGCGCCGGGGGCGTCGACGTCGTCGGTCATGTCCGCCAGCGTAGTCCGCTATGCGCACAGCGCACGCCCGTGCGCGTCACGCACACACCCTTCCCCGCCCGCCGAGGCGGTCCTACGGTGAGGCCATGAGCCTCACCGATGCCTACGTGTTCGACGCCGTCCGCACCCCCTTCGGCAAGGTCGGCGGCGCGCTGTCGGGGGTGCGCCCCGACGACATGGCCGCCCACGTGGTCCGCACCCTCGTGGACCGCGCCCCGGGCCTGGAGGGCCTGCGCGCCGCGTCCGCCCAGGCCGTGGCCGACGCCGCCGCCGGCCGCCCGATCGAGGCCGGCACGGACGCCGCCGCCCCGCAGCGGATCGACGAGGTCGTCTTCGGCAACGCCAACGGCGCGGGCGAGGAGAACCGCAACGTGGCCCGCATGGCCACCCTCCTGGCCGGCCTGCCGCTGTCCATCCCCGGCACCACCGTGAACCGCCTCTGCGGCTCCTCCCTGGACGCGGCGATCATCGCCTCCCGCCAGATCAACACCGGCGAGGCGGACGTGGTCCTCGTGGGCGGCGTGGAGTCGATGTCCCGTGCCCCGTGGGTGCTGCCCAAGACCACCCGCCCGTTCCCCATGCACGACCTGGCGGCGGCGAACACCACGCTCGGCTGGCGCCTGATCAATGACGCGATGCCGCCGGAGTGGACCGTCTCGCTCGGCGAGGCCACGGAGCTGCTGCGCGAGCGCTTCGGCATCTCCCGCGAGCGCCAGGACGAGTTCGCCGCGCGCTCGCACCGCCTTACCGCGCGGGCGTGGGACGAGGGGCGGTATGACTCCCTCGTGGCCGCCGTGCCCGGCACGGACCTGGAGCGGGACGAGACCGTCCGCCCGGACTCCACCCCCGAGACCCTCGCCGGCCTGCGCACCGTGTTCCGCCGGGAGAACGGCACCGTCACGGCGGGCAACGCCTCGCCCATGAACGACGGCGCCTCGGCCGCCCTCCTGGGCTCGTCGACGGGCGCCGATGTGCTCGGCCTGGAGCCCCTGGCCCGCATCGCCGGCCGCGCCACCGCCGCCAACGAGCCCGACTTCTTCGGCTACGCGCCGGTGGAGGCGGTGAACCGGGCCCTGTCCCGCGCCGGGATCGGCTGGAAGGACGTGGCCGCCGTCGAGCTCAACGAGGCCTTCGCCGCCCAGTCCCTGGCCTGCACGGACGCCTGGGGCGTGGACCCGGAGATCGTGAACGCCTGGGGCGGCGCGATCGCGATCGGCCACCCCCTCGGGGCCTCCGGCACCCGCGTGCTCGGCACGCTGGCCCGCCGCCTCGAGGCCTCCGGTGAGCGGTGGGGCGTGGCCGCGCTGTGCATCGGCGTGGGCCAGGGCATCGCCGTCGTCCTCGAGAACGTGGCCGCGCGCTGACGCGTCCGGCCGAGCACCCACCCGACCCCCTCATCCAAGGAGTCCCCATGCTGGAGTTCGTGGACACGGCCGCGCAGGCCGTCTCCCGCATCACCGACGGCGCCACGGTGCTGATCGGCGGGTTCGGCAACGCCGGCCAGCCGATGGAGCTGATCGACGCGCTGCTCGAGTCCGGGGCCACCGGCCTCACGGTGGTCAACAACAACGCGGGCCAGGCGGACGCGGGCCTGGCGCTGCTGATCAAGGAGCGGCGGGTCGCCAAGATCATCTGCTCGTTCCCGCGCCAGTCCGACTCGTGGCATTTCGACGAGGCCTACCGTGCCGGGGAGATCGAGCTGGAGCTCGTCCCGCAGGGCAACCTGGCCGAGCGCCTGCGCGCCGGCGGCGCCGGCATCGGCGGCTTCTTCACGCCCACCGGCTACGGCACGCAGCTGGCCGAGGGCAAGGAGGTCCGCGAGATCGACGGCACGCACTACGTGCTGGAGGCCCCGATCCGCGGCGATGTCGCGCTCATCAAGGCGTACGCGGCGGACCGCCACGGCAACCTCGTGTACCGCAAGACCGCCCGCAACTTCGGACCCGTCATGGCCGCGGCCGCCGCCACCACGATCGTCCAGGTGGACGAGGTCCGCGAGGAGCCGATCGACCCGGAGCACGTGGTGACCCCCGGCATCTACACGGACACCGTGGTGCGGATCGACACCGAGTCCGGGGAGAAGGAGCGCGCCGAGCGGGCTGCCCTGGCGGAGGGCCGGCCGAAGCCGTGCGCGGCCACGACGACCGCGGCCGAGCCGGCCGCCGAGGGGAAGTGAGGAGAGCGATGAGCATCACCCAGACCGACACCCCGCTGACCCAGGACGAACTGGCCCGTACGATCGCGGCGGACATCGCCCCCGGCTCCTTCGTGAACCTGGGCATCGGCCAGCCCACCACGGTGTCCAACTACCTGGAGGCGGAGAAGAACGTCACCCTGCACACCGAGAACGGCATGCTGGGCTTCGGCCCGCAGGCCGAGGGCGAGCAGATCGATGAAGACCTCATCAACGCCGGCAAGATCCCCGTCACCGAGCTGCCCGGGGCCGCGTACTTCCACCACGCCGACTCGTTCGCCATGATGCGCGGCGGCCACCTGGACGTGTGCGTCCTCGGCGCCTACCAGGTCTCCGCGACCGGCGACCTCGCCAACTGGTCCACGGGCAAGCCCGGGGCGATCCCCGCCGTCGGGGGTGCGATGGACCTGGCGATCGGCGCCAAGGACACCTACGTGATGATGGATCTCTTCACCAAGAAGGGCGATCCGAAGCTGCTGGCCGAGTGCACGTTCCCCCTCACCGGCGTCGGCTGCGTCTCCCGCATCTACGCGGATCGGGGCGTCTTCCTGCTGGACGCCTCCGGGGTCGTGCGGGTCCGCGAGCTGCACGGCATCACGTGGGAGGAGCTGGAGGCGGCGCACCCCGGCGTGCGGTTCGAGAAGCTCGAGGACTGAGCCGCGGCGCCGCAGCCACCGGCCCCACGGGCTCTCGGAGGCCTGCGCCCTCGTCGACTTCTCGTGGGGAGCAACGTCGGTTGACTTATCCCGGGTGCAGCGGCCTGCGACCGGTGATAACTCAACCGACGACGGCGGCCCGCACCTTCACGCGCAGGTGCGGGCCGACGTCGTCCCGGCGGGGCGCTCAGGCGGTGCGCAGCACCATGCCCGGGTGGAGCATGGTCGAGACCGTCATGCCGTTGAGGCGTTGCAGGCGCTCCATGGAGACGCCCGTGCGCTGGGCGATGAGCCACCAGCCGTCGTTCGCCTGGACCACGTACGTGGCGGGCGAGGGCGCCGGGGCGGAGGCGGTCTGGCCGGTCCGCAGCACCATCCCCGGGTGCAGCACGGTGGTCGCGGTCATGCCGTTGAGGCGCTGGAGGGTCTCCATCGTCACGCCGGTGCGGTGGGCGATGATCCACCAGCCGTCGCCCTCGCGGACCGTGTACGTGCCCGGGGCGGGGGCCGGGGCACGTACAC
>NZ_JABFAZ010000019.1:0-582 GCF_017168505.1 Micrococcus sp. KRD077
CGCTGAACCCCTCCCGGCCGAGCACCCCGATCCCGGCGAGCGCGAGGGCCGCCCACGCCGCCGACCGCCACGACGGCCGCGCCGCCACGGACAGCGCCAGCGGCCCGAGCACCTCGAACGTCACGGCCACGCCCTGCGGGATCCGTGCGAACGCCTCGTAGATGGCCAGGTTCATGCCGGTCATGGCCGCGCCCAGCCCGACGACGGCGGCCCACCCCCGGGGGCCCAGGCCGGCGAGGGCGGCGCGGCTCGGCCGGGTGACGAGCAGCAGCACGGCCGCGGAGAACACCACGCGCAGGGCGACCATGGCGGACGCGCCGACGTCGTCGAACAGCAGGCCCGCCACGGACGCGCCGAGCTGCTGGCTCAGCAGTGAGAGCAGGACGAGCAGGACGAGACGCACGGGCTCAGCCTAGGGGCGCGCCGCGCCACCCCGGCCCCGGCCGGCGCGGGACCGCTGCTGCCGGAGGACCACCGGAGGGCCCGGTTCCGCCGACCCCGACGCCGCGGGGAAACGTCACGCTGACGTGCGCTAATCCGCCTCGTCGTGGGAGGGTGGGCGACGCGTGCCCGCGCAGACCC
>NZ_JABFAZ010000019.1:682-5982 GCF_017168505.1 Micrococcus sp. KRD077
ACCCCAGGAGGCCCGCATGGCCCGGCCCCAGACCGTCCTCACCGTGGTGGCCGCCCGCCGGCTCACCCCGCACCTCGTGCGCCTGACCCTCGGCGGCGAGCAGTTCGACGCCGTCCACGCCCGCTGGGCGGAGAAGGGCGCCACGGACCAGTACGTGAAGCTGCTCTTCGCCGACCCCGCGCTCGGCCTCGAACCCCCGTACGACCTGGACGCCCTCCGCGAGCGTCTCGCCCCGGAGCAGCTGCCGGTCCGCCGCACCTACACGGTGCGCCGCATGGACGCGGCCGCCCGCACCATGGACGTCGACTTCGTGGTCCACGGCGCGGACGGCGACGGCGCCGCCCCCGGGCACGACGGCGGCCTGGCCGGGGCGTGGGCGGCGTCCGAGCCGGTGGGGCAGCAGGTCGCGTTCCTGGGCCCGGGCGGCGCCTACCGACCCGACCCCACCGCGGACTGGCACCTGCTCGCCGGCGATGAGTCCGCGCTGCCGGCGATCGCCGCCGCCCTCGAGGACCTCGCCGCCACGGACGCCGCGGCGGCCGGTCTCGCGCTGATCGAGGTGACCGACGCCCGGAACGAGGTGCCCCTGACCGCGCCGGCCGGCGTCGAGGTGCGCTGGCTGCACCGCGGCGGCCCCTTCACCCCGGAGACGACGCGGTTCGCCGCCGCCGTCGAGGACGCGGCGTGGCGGGACGGACGGGTGCACGCGTTCGTGCACGGCGAGCGGGAGCAGGTCAAGCGCGTCCGGGCGCACCTCACGGACGTGCGCGGCGTGGACCGGCGGCAGCTGTCGGTGAGCGCGTACTGGGCCTACGGCCGCGCCGAGGACGTGTTCCAGGCGGAGAAGCAGACCCCGGCGGGGCAGATCTTCGAGGACGGCACCACCGGCGGCTGACCCGCACAGGGTCGGCACAGTAGAAGTTCCGGCGTCCCTCAGGGCATGACGGGCCAGGGGTGACGTGAGAGGGTCGACGCGACATCGTCCGGCGGTCCCCGGCCGCCGGCACGTCCGCACCTCTGTGAAGGAGTCCCCATGAAGACGCCCGCACGCCTCGCCGTCGGCATGCTCGCCGCCTCCGGTCTGCTGCTCACCGGCTGCGCCTCCGACCCGACGCTGGAGGAGAGCTGGCCCGAGGTCCGCCAGAAGGTCGTGGATGCCGAGAGCCTGCGCCTGAAGATGGAGGGCACCGCCGCCGACAAGGAGGAGGACAAGGACGACGCGTCGGCCTCGGCGTCGCCCTCCGCCTCCCTGGGCACGGACGCCATCCAGCCCGCGAACGTGGACCTCGCCGGCGCCACCGACGACTCCCACCTCCGGGGCACCATGAACGTGGACATGGGGGCGGCCACCATGGCCATCGAGGTCCTGCGCCGGGACGCCGACGTGTTCTTCAAGCTCAAGGCCGACGGTGACGACCTGCCCCCGGAGATGGGCATGTTCTCCACCCTCGTGGGCGACCGCTGGATCAAGACGAACGCCGAGCAGGCCGCGCAGATGGACATCTCACTGGAGGAGATCATGTCCGACCTCGAAGAGGACATGCCCGCCGCGGACGCCTTCGACGGCAAGGACCTGAAGGCCGAGGAGGTGGAGCTCGAGGGCAGGAAGTACCTCAAGTACGCGCTGCCCGAGGAGCACCACGAGTTCGGCCGGACGATGCTGATCGACCCGGAGAGCACGACCCTCTACCGTCTCGAGGATGTGAACTCGGAGGACGAGGACGTGGACGCGAATGCCACCTTCACCGAGTGGAACGCGGTCGAGGCGCCCGAGGCCCCCGCCAAGGAGGACGTCTTCGACCTGGCCGAGCTGCAGGAGCTGGCCGGCTGACCCGCTGGGCGATCCGGGTGGGCCGGCGGGGCGCCACGGCATGATGTCCTGATGGACCGCACCGCCCCCACCCCGCCCGCGAACGCCCTCGCCCCGGACCTGCCGGAGGACATCGCACGGGAGGCGATCGCCTTCCGCCGCCGCCTCCACGGGCATCCGGAGCTGGACCTGCACCTGCCCCGCACCCAAGCCGCCGTCCTCGAGCGGCTCGAGGCCCTGCGCGCCGAGGCGGGGGAGGATGCCGCCACCGGTCGCCCCGCGCTGGAGACGAGCGTGGGCCGGGCGCTGAGCTCCGTCGTCGTGGTGCTGCGCGGCGGGGCCCCGCTGCCGGAGGGGGCCCGGCGGCCGGTCGTGCTGCTGCGGGGGGACATGGACGCCCTGCCCGTCACGGAGGAGACCGGGCTGGAGTACGCCCCCTCCGTGCCGGGCACCATGCACGCCTGCGGCCACGACCTGCACACCGCCGGCCTCTACGGCGCCCTGGCCTGGCTGGTGCGCCGTCGCGGGGAGCTCACCGCCGACGTGGTGGCCATGTTCCAGCCCGGGGAGGAGACCGGCGGCGGCGCCCAGCACATGATCCAGGAGGGGCTGCTGGAGGCGGCCGGGCGACCGGTGGACGTCGCCTACGCGATCCATGTCTCCTCGGGCACCTACCTGCGCGGCGTCCTGCTCAGCCGCCCGGGGGCGATCCAGGCCGGCTGCGACGACCTGGTGGTGACGGTGCACGGTCGAGGCGGGCACGGCTCCGTGCCGCACCTGGCCCAGGATCCGGTGCCCGTGGCCGCCGAGATGGTGCTGGCGCTGCAGTCCGTGGTCACCCGGCAGTTCGACGCCTTCGACCCGGTGGTCGCGACCGTCGGGCACCTGAGCGCGGGCACGGCGGCCAACATCATCCCGGACAGCGCCACCCTCGCCCTCACCCTGCGGACCTTCTCCGCGGACGCCCGAGCCCGGCTGCTCTCGGCCGTGGAGCGCATGGTGCACGGGATCGCCGAGGCGCACGGCATGAGCGCACAGGTCCGGACGGACTGCGCGTTCCCGGTGACGGCCAACGACCCGGACGCGGTGGCCTTCGTCCGCCGGACCGTGGAGGACCTGTACGGGGTCGAGGCGTACCGGGAGCTGTCCGAGCCCGAGCCCGGCAGCGAGGACTTCTCCGAGGTCCTCCAGCGGGTGCCCGGCGCCTACGTCCTGCTCGGGGCGGTCCCGGAGGGCGTGGACCCGGACGAGGCCCCGGTCAACCACTCCCCGCAGGCCGTGTTCGACGACGCCGTGGTGCCGCGGGCCGCTCAGGTGCTGGCCGAGCTGGCGCTGCGGACGGCGCCGGTGCCGGCGTCCTGAGCGCGGCGGCCGGCCCGGAGCACCTCGGCGATCTGCCCGACGCACGGCTCGTTCTGCAGGCTCGTGGTGTCCCCGAGCGCGGTGCCCTGGTGCAGCTGCGTCAGCAGCCGCCGCATGATCTTGCCCGAGCGGGTCTTGGGCACGTCGGGGACGAAGACCACCTCGGCGGGCTTGGCCACCGGCCCGATCACCCGCCCCACATGCCGCCGCAGCTCCTCGGCGCGGTCGGCGGCGGAGGCGCCGGGGCCGTCGTCGCCGGCCAGCCAGCCCTCGTGCGCCACGACGAAGGCGACGGCGGCGTGCCCGGTGGTCTCGTGCGGCACGGGGCACACCCCCGCCTCGATCACCTCCGGGTGCGCCACGAGGGCGGACTCGATCTCGATGGTGCTCAGCCGGTGCCCGGAGATGTTGATGACGTCGTCCACGCGCCCGAGGATCCAGACGTCGCCGTCCTCGTCCCGCTTGGCGCCGTCGCCGGCGAGGAACCAGCCTGCCTCGCCCTGGTCCGCGTAGTCCTCCCAGTACGAGTGGAAGTAGCGGGCCGGGTTCCGCCACACGGTCCGCGCCATCGACGGCGAGGTGCGGGTGACCACGATCCGGCCCTGCAGGCCCTCGGGCGTGGGGGCGCCGTCGTCGTCGACCACGGCCACGTCCACCCCCGGCAGGGGCCGGGAGCCGCAGCCCGGCTTGAAGGCCGTGTCCGTGGGGCGGGGGGAGAGCACGGTGGCGCCCGTCTCGGACTGCCACCACGTGTCCACCATCGGCAGGTCCGGGGTGTCCCGGCCGATCTGGGTGCGGGCCCACGTCCAGGCCTCCGGGTTCACGGACTCGCCCACGGTGCCGATCAGACGGATCGAGGACAGGTCCGGGCCGCCGTCCGCGTGCGCCGGGATCCCGTCCGGATGCCAGCCCTTGAGCGAGCGGATCAGGGTGGGCGCCGTGTAGTAGCTCGTCACCCGGTAGCGCTCGATCACCTCGAAGTGCCGGCCCGGGTGCGGGGCGTTCGGCACGCCCTCGTAGATCACCTGCGTGACCCCGTTCGAGAGCGGACCGTAGATCTCGTAGGTGTGCGCGGTGACCCAGGCCAGGTCCGCGGTGCACCAGTGGACGTCGTCGTCGCGCCGTGCCGGGTCCGGGTGGGAGAACAGGAAGTCGTGCGTCCACGAGGCCGCGGCGAGGTACCCGCCGGAGGTGTGCACGAGCCCCTTGGGCTGTCCCGTGGTGCCGGAGGTGTACATGATGAACAGCGGGTGCTCCGCGTCGAAGGCGCGCGGGGTGTGGGTGTCCGGCTGGCGGTCCACGACGTCGTGCCACCACAGGTCCCGGCCCTCGGTCCACGGGATGTCCCGGTGGCCCGTGCGGTCCAGGACGAGGACGTGCTCGATCGCGTTGTCCCCGGACACGGCCTCGTCCGCGTTGGCCTTCACGGGGACGGCGGCACCGCGGCGGAACTGGCCGTCGGTGGTGACGAGCAGCTTGGCGCCCGTGTCCTCGACGCGGAACCGCAGCGCCTCCGCCGAGAACCCACCGAACACGAGCGAGTGCACGGCGCCGATCCGCGCGCACGCCAGCGTGATGACGATCGTCTCGACGAGCACGGGCAGGTACACGACGACGCGGTCGCCCGCCTCGATGCCCAGCTCCTCGAGGGCGTTCGCGGCCTGGGCGACCTCGCGCTGCAGCTGTGCGTAGGTGACGGCGCGGCGGTCGCCGGGCTCGCCCTCGAAGTACAGGGCGACCTTCTCCCCGCGCCCCGCCGCCACGTGCCGGTCCACGCAGTTCACGGCCACGTTCAGGGTGCCGTCCTCGTACCAGCGGATCTCCGGGCCGCGCTCGGCGGCCGGGTCCGGGGCGGTGAGGGAGCGCGTCCGGGTGAAGGGCCGCTCCCAGCTCAGACGTCGGCCGGCCGCCTCCCAGAACGCGAGCCGGTCCGACTCGGCCACCGGGCGGCCGTCGCCGCGCCCGCCGTGCAGCCGGTCCGCCGGGCGGCCGGGGTGGACGTCCGGGTCGGCGGCGTCGACGAGCGCCTGCGGGAGGGGGCCGGGCAGCGTGGCGAGGGCCGCGGCGGGCACGCCGTCGTTCGGTCCGCGGACGGCCCCGGAGGCGCCCTCCTCGGCCGGGTCGGGGC
>NZ_JABFAZ010000002.1:0-40616 GCF_017168505.1 Micrococcus sp. KRD077
GGCGGGGGACGCGGGATCGGCGGCGGGCATGGGTTCCACTGTAGGACGAGACGAGGCGCGCCGGGCGCCCGGTCGACGTCCGTGACGATCGTCACTACACTGAGGCTCGGTTCAGTTAGTCGTCATTCACTGAAGGGGGTCTCATGACCGCCAGCACCCCGGCCCCGGCCGCGCAGTCCGCGCCCACCGTGGCCGAGCGCAACGCGGCCGGCCACGCTCGGCTCGAGCAGGAGCTCGCCGACCTCGTCGCCCGCACGTCGCTCGGCGGGCCCGAGCGCTCGCGCGAGCGCCACACCGGCCGCGGCAAGCTGCTGGTGCGGGACCGCATCGACGCGCTGCTCGACGAGGGCTCGCCCTTCCTCGAGGTCGGCGCGCTGGCCGCGCACGGCCTGTACGACGGGGACAGCCCCGCCGCCGGCGTCGTGGCGGGCATCGGCCTGGTCCACGGCCGCCTCGTGATGGTGGTCGGCAACGACGCCACCGTGAAGGGCGGCACCTACTACCCCATGACGGTGAAGAAGCACCTGCGGGCCCAGGAGATCGCCCTGGAGAACCGCCTGCCGTGCATCTACCTCGTGGACTCCGGCGGCGCGTTCCTGCCCCGCCAGGACGAGGTCTTCCCGGACCGCGAGCACTTCGGCCGCATCTTCCGGAACCAGGCGCTGCTCTCCTCGCAGCGCATCCCGCAGCTGGCCGCGGTGTGCGGCTCCTCCACGGCGGGCGGCGCGTACGTGCCGGCCATGTCGGACGAGACCGTGATCGTGCGCGAGCAGGGCACCATCTTCCTCGGCGGCCCCCCGCTCGTGAAGGCCGCGATCGGGGAGGACGTCTCGCCCGAGGACCTCGGCGGCGGCCGGCTGCACGCCGAGCGCTCCGGCGTCGCGGACCACCTGGCGGACGACGACCTGCACGCCATGCAGATCCTCCGGGACATCGTGGCCACCCTGCCCCCGGCCGAGGCGCCGGCCTGGGAGGTCGCCCCCGCCGCGGAGCCCGCCAAGGACCCGGCCGAGCTGACCCGCGTCGTGCCCGTGGACGTGAACACCCCCTACGACGTGCGCGAGGTGATCGACCGCCTCGTGGACGGCGGCTCCGTCCACGAGTTCAAGCCCCTCTACGGCACCACCCTGGTCACCGCGTTCGCGCGGATCGACGGCCACCCCGTGGGCGTCCTCGCCAACAACGGCATCCTGTTCGGAGACTCCGCCCGCAAGGGCGCGCACTTCATCGAACTGTGCGACCAGCGCGGCATCCCGCTGCTGTTCCTGCAGAACATCTCCGGCTTCATGGTGGGTCGGGACGCGGAGGCCGGCGGCATCGCGCGCGACGGCGCCAAGATGGTCACCGCCGTCGCGACCGCCCGCGTGCCCAAGCTGACCGTGGTGATCGGCGGCTCGTTCGGCGCCGGCAACTACGCGATGTGCGGCCGCGCCTACTCACCCCGCTTCCTGTGGATGTGGCCGAACGCGCGCATCTCCGTGATGGGCGGCCCGCAGGCCTCCTCCGTGCTCACGCAGATCAAGCAGGACCAGCGGGCCGCCGCGGGGGAGGAGCCGATGTCCTCCGAGGAGGTCGAGGCCTTCCAGGCGCCGGTCCGTCGGCAGTACGAGGACCAGGGCAGCCCCCTGTACTCCACCGCCCGCCTCTGGGACGACGGGGTGATCACCCCCGGCCAGACCCGCCGGGTGCTCTCCCTGGCCCTCGACGTCATCTCCCGTTCCCCGCTGCCGGACTCCCGGTTCGGCCTGTTCCGCATGTGAGCCACCAGTGACCGAGAACCACGCCCAGGGGACGCCCCTGTTCGACACCGTGCTGTTGGCCAACCGCGGCGAGATCGCCGTGCGCGTCATCCGCACCCTGCGCCGCCTCGGCATCCGCTCGGTGGCCGTGCACTCCGACGCCGACGCCGACGCGCGGCACGTCCGCGAGGCGGACACGGCGGTCCGCCTCGGCCCGGCACCGGCTCGCGAGTCCTACCTGGACATCGACGCCGTCGTCGACGCCGCGCGCCGCACCGGCGCCCAGGCCGTGCACCCCGGCTACGGCTTCCTGTCCGAGAACGCCGACTTCGCCCGCGCGCTGGACGCGGCCGGCATCGTGTTCGTGGGCCCGCCCGTGGCCTCGCTCGACGCGATGGCGGACAAGATCCGCGCCAAGGAGACCGTGGCCGCGTACGACGTGCCGGTGGTCCCCGGCATCCAGGACCCCACGCTCACCGACGAGCAGATCACGGCCGAGGCCGAGCGCGTCGGCTTCCCGCTGCTGATCAAGCCCTCCGCGGGCGGCGGCGGCAAGGGCATGGTGGCCGTGCGCGCCGCCGAGGAGCTGCCCGGCGCCCTCGCCTCGGCCCGGCGCACGGCGCGCTCCGCGTTCGGCGACGACACCCTGCTGCTCGAGCGGCTCATCACCGCGCCCCGGCACATCGAGGTGCAGGTGTTCGCGGACGCCCACGGCGCCACCGTGCACCTGGGCGAGCGCGAGTGCTCCCTGCAGCGCCGCCACCAGAAGGTGATCGAGGAGGCCCCCGCGCCCCTGCTGACCGGGCTGGCGCACGGGGCCGAGCTCCGCGAGCGCCTGGGCCGGGCCGCCGTGGACGCGGCCGTGTCCGTGGGCTACCGCGGTGCCGGCACCGTCGAGTTCCTCGTCTCGGACGAGAACCCGGACGAGTTCTTCTTCATGGAGATGAACACCCGCCTGCAGGTGGAGCACCCGGTCTCCGAGGAGGTCGTCCGGGTGCGCGGACAGCGCCTGGACTTCGTGGAGCTGCAGCTGCGCATCGCCGCGGGGGGGCCGCTCGGCTTCGCCCAGGAGGACGTGACCCTCGACGGCGCCGCCGTCGAGGCCCGCGTCTACGCGGAGGACCCCGCGAACGGCTTCCTGCCCTCCACCGGGCCGGTGCTGCGCTGGCGCGAGCCCGCCGGCGAGGGCGTCCGCGTCGACACCCTCCTGCTGCCCTCCCGGCCGGCCGAGGAGCGCGCGTTCGGCTCCGGACCGCAGACTGGCCCCGCCGCCGGCGCCGTGGACCCCGTGGACGTCGACGGCGCACAGCCCGAGATCACCGGCTTCTACGACCCGATGATCGCCAAGCTCATCGCCCGTGGCGCCGACCGCGCCGAGGCCCTGGACCGGCTCGACGCCGCGCTCGCGGACACCGTGCTGTTCGGCGTCCGCTCCAACCTGGGCTGGCTGCGCGAGCTCGCGGCCCGCGAGGACGTGCGGACCGGCCGGCTCACCACCGAGCTGATCGACGGCCTCGAGGCGTGGACCGCCCCCGCGCTGCCCGAGGACCTCGCCGCGCTCGCGGCCGAGGCCCTGGCCGACGTGTCCGAGGACGCGGCCGCCGCCGAGCACCGCGCGGCCGGCACCGCGTGGGCCCGGGCGGACGGCTGGCGCGGCGCCGGCGCCCCGCAGCCCGGGATGCGCGTGCGGGTCGGGGACGAGGACCGCATCCTCACCGCCCCCGCCGCCGACGCCGAGGTGGACGAGGACGCCGGAGCCCTGGCGGGCGTCAACCTCCTGGCCGGTGACCCGCGGGACCCACGCTCAGCGTGGCTGCACCGCGACGGCGCCGCGTGGCAGGTCCGCCGCCTCACCCGGGCCGAGGTGGTCGAGGCCGCCCGCGCGGCCGCGGCCGCGCGTCGTGCCCCGGCCGGCGCAGCGTCCCCCGAGGCCCGCACGCCCATGCCGGGCACCGTCGTCGCCGTGTCCGTGGCCACCGGGGACACCGTGGCCGCGGGCCAGGAGCTGGCGGTGGTCGAGGCCATGAAGATGGAGCACCCCGTCACGGCCGCCGTCGCCGGCGTCGTGACCGTCCACGTCGCCGAGGGCGACGCCGTGGCCGCGCAGGCGTTGATCGCCGTCGTCGAGCCCACCGAGCACGCAGCACCCGCAGAGAACACCTGAGAACAGGAGAGGACCATGAGCACCAAGCACCGCACCCTGCCCGCCCTCGAGGAGGACTACCAGGTCCTCTCCGACACCGTCCGCGAGTTCGCCGACGAGGTCGTGGCCCCGGTCTCCGCCGAGCTGGACGCCCAGCACGAGTTCCCGTACGAGATCGTGGCCCAGATGGGCGAGATGGGCCTGTTCGGCCTCCCGTTCCCCGAGGAGTACGGCGGCATGGGCGGCGACTACTTCGCCCTGGCCCTGGCCCTCGAGCAGCTCGGCCGCGTCAACCAGTCCGTGGCCATCACCCTCGAGGCCGGCGTCTCCCTGGGCGCCATGCCGCTGCTGAAGTTCGGCACCGAGGAGCAGAAGCAGCGCTGGCTGCCGGACCTCGTGGCCGGCACGCACCTGGCCGGCTTCGGCCTCACCGAGCCGGGCGCGGGCTCCGACGCCGGCGGCACCCAGACCACCGCCGCGCTCGAGGACGGCCAGTGGCGCATCAACGGCGCCAAGGAGTTCATCACCAATTCCGGCACGGACATCACCTCGCTCATCACCGTCACCGCCGTGACCGGCACCGTGGAGGGCAGGACCGGCCATGACGGCCGCCCCGCCAAGGAGATCTCCACGATCCTCGTGCCCGCCGGCACCGAGGGCTTCTCCGTGGCCAAGGCCTACGACAAGGTCGGCTGGAACTCCTCGGACACCCACGCCCTGCACTTCACGGACGCGCGCGTGCCGGAGGAGAACCTGCTGGGCGCTCGCGGCCGCGGCTTCGCCCACTTCCTCGAGATCCTGGACGAGGGCCGCATCGCCATCGCGGCCCTGGCCACCGGCGCGGCCCAGGGCTGCGTGGACGAGTCGGTCGCCTACGCCAAGCAGCGGACCTCGTTCGGCCAGAAGATCGGGCAGTTCCAGGCCGTGTCCTTCAAGATCGCCCGCATGCAGGCCCGCGCGCACGCCGCCCGCCTGGCCTACTACGAGGCCGCCCAGAAGATGCTGGCCGGCAAGCCGTTCAAGACCGAGGCCGCCATGGCCAAGCTGATCGCCGGCGAGGCCGCCATGGACAACGCCCGGGACGCCACCCAGGTGTTCGGCGGCTACGGCTTCATGAACGAGACCCTCGTTGCCCGTCACTACCGCGACTCCAAGATCCTCGAGGTCGGCGAGGGCACCACCGAGGTGCAGCTCATGCTGATCGCCCGCGAGCTGGGCCTCTGACGTGACGGAGCGCGTCGAGATCGAGCAGCGGGGCCGCTACGCGGACGAGCTGGCGGTCGGTCAGGTCTACCTGCACCGGCCCGGCCGCACGCTCACCGAGGCGGACAACGTCCTGTTCACCACCCTCACCATGAACCCGCAGGCCCTGCACCTGGACCACGCGTACGCGGCGGCCCAGCCGTTCGGCCGACCGCTGGTCAACTCGATGCTGACGCTGTCCACCCTGGTGGGCCTCGCCGTCGGGCAGACCACGCAGGGCACGCTCGTGGCCCAGCTCGGCCTGGGGGAGATCGCGTTCCCGAAGCCGGTCTTCCACGGGGACACGCTCTACGGGCGCTCCGAGGTCACCGCGATCCGCGAGTCCTCCTCGCGGCCGGGGCAGCGGATCGTCACGTTCGCGATGACGGGGGAGAACCAGCACGGCGACGTCGTCGTCCGCGCCCAGCGCACCTGTCTGATGTGGACCGCGCAGGCGCACGCGGAGGCCAAGGCGAAGGCCGCCGACGCCGCAGGCACGGGGGAGCGGGCATGAGCGCGCTGACCCTCGGGCCGGCCGTCATGTTCACTCCGGCGGACCGCCCCGAGCGGTACGCCACGGCGCTCGAGCGCGCGGACGCGGTGATCCTCGACCTCGAGGACGCCGTCACCCCGGACGCCCGGCCCACCGCGCGGGACGCCGTCGCGGCGGCCTGGGCGGGGCGGGTGACGGGCGGGGTCGACGGCGGCCCGCTGGACGAGGACCGCGTGGTGGTCCGCGTGAACCCCGCGGGCACCGCGGACCACGACGCCGACCTGGCCATGCTCGCCGGGACGGGCTGGCGCACGCTCATGCTCGCCAAGGCCGAGTCCGCCGCGCAGGTGGACGGGGTCGTCGCCGCCCTCGGACCGCAGACCCGCGTCGTCGCCCTGTGCGAGACCGCGGCCGGGATCCTCGCCGCCGCCGAACTGGCCGCCCACCCGCACGTGGGTGCGCTGATGTGGGGCGCCGAGGACCTCGTGGCGTCGATGGGCGGCAGCTCCTCCCGCACCCCCGAGGGCGCCTACCGCTCCGTGGTCCAGCACGCCCGCGCGACGGTGCTGCTGGCGGCGGCCGCCCACGGCGCGGCCGCATGGGACGCCGTCCACCTGGACCTCGGCGACGAGGCCGGGCTGGCCGCCGAGGCCGAGGACGCCGTCGCCCTGGGCTGCACCGCGACCGTGTGCCTGCACCCGCGCCAGGTGCCCGTCGTGCGCTCCGCCTACACGCCCGCCCCGGAGGCCGTCGAGCGCGCCCGGCGCGTCCTCGCCGCGGCCGAGGGCCGACACGGGGCCTTCGAGCTGGACGGGACGATGGTCGACGAGGTGGTCCTCGCCCAGGCCCGCGCGGTCCTGCGCCGCGCGGACGCGGCCCGGCCCGCGGGCGCCTGACCGGCTCCCGGGCGGCTCCGTGCCGTCGGGGCGCGGCCGTGTCCGCACGGCTGCGCACCGGGGCTGTCACAGGGGCGCACGGCCCAGGGGTGCGCTTGACGGCGCACCCCTCCGCCCGCCAGAGTGTGGTTGTCATCACAGTGATCTGTCTCACACTGATTCGTCCCACGCACCCCGGAGGGCCCATGTCATCCAGCGAGCCCACGGCGCCGGTCCCCACGGCCGCGCAGTTCCGCGCCGCGCAGCAGTCCGAGGAGTTCATCGAGCTCCGGCGCACCCACCGATCCTTCGCCTTCCCCATGACCGTGGCGTTCTTCGTCTGGTACCTGGTGTTCGTGATCGTCGGCGCGTTCTTCCCCGAGTTCATGGCGATCCGCCTCGGCGGCAACATCACCCTCGGCCTGATCCTCGGCCTGCTCCAGTTCGTCACCACGTTCCTGATCACCTTCGCCTACGTCCGTTTCTCCAACCGGACCCTGGACCCCCGCGCCACCGCGCTGCGTGAGCGCCTCGAGCGCGAGGCCGCCGGCGCCCACGAGAACCCGGAGGCCACGCGATGAGCGCGCTCACCCCCCTGCTCCAGGCCGCCCCGCAGACGGTCGGCAACCCCGCCGTGAACATCGGCATCTTCGTCGCCTTCGTGGTGGTCACCCTCGTGATCGTGATCCGCGCGTCCAAGACGAACGCGTCCTCGGCCGACTACTACGCCGGCGGCCGCGGCTTCTCCGGCACCCAGAACGGCACGGCCATCGCGGGTGACTACCTCTCCGCGGCCTCGTTCCTGGGCATCGTGGGCGCGATCGCCCTCTACGGCTACGACGGCTTCCTCTACTCCATCGGCTTCCTCGTGGCATGGCTCGTGGCCCTGCTGCTGGTGGCCGAACTGCTGCGCAACACCGGCAAGTTCACCATGGCGGACGTGCTGTCCTTCCGCCTGCAGCAGCGACCCGTGCGCATCGCGGCCGCCTTCGGCACCATGGCCGTCTGCCTCTTCTACCTCCTGGCCCAGATGGCCGGCGCCGGCGGCCTCGTGGCCCTGCTGCTGAACATCAACGACCGGGCCGGCCAGGCCCTCGTGATCGTGATCGTGGGCGTGCTCATGATCGTCTACGTGCTGATCGGCGGCATGAAGGGCACCACCTACGTGCAGATCATCAAGGCGGTCCTGTTGATCGCCGGCGCGGGGATCATGACCGTGTGGACGCTGGCCCTGTTCGGCTTCGACTTCAACGCCCTGCTGGGGGCCGCCGTCGAGAAGAACCCGAAGGGCGAGGCGATCCTCGAGCCGGGCCTGCAGTACGGCGCCAGCGCGCTGACCCGCCTCGACTTCGTGTCCCTGGGCCTCGCGCTCGTGCTCGGCACCGCCGGCCTGCCGCACGTGCTCATGCGGTTCTACACGGTGCCCACCGCCAAGGAGGCGCGCAAGTCCGTGGTGTGGGCCATCGTCCTCATCGGCGCGTTCTACCTGTTCACCCTCGTGCTGGGCTACGGCGCCGGCGCGCTGATCGGTCCCGAGCGCATCCTGGCCGCGCCCGGCGGGCAGAACTCCGCAGCCCCGCTGCTGGCGTTCGAGCTCGGCGGCTCCATCCTGCTGGGCCTGATCTCGGCGGTCGCGTTCGCCACCATCCTCGCGGTGGTCGCGGGCCTGGCCATCACGGCGGCGGCGTCCTTCGCCCACGACGTGTACGGCTCCGTGATCGCCAAGCACCCGCTCACCCCGCAGGAGGAGGTGCGGATCGGCAAGATCACCGTAGTGGTGATCGGCCTCCTGGCGATCGTCGGCGGCATCGCCGCCCAGGGCCAGAACGTGGCGTTCCTCGTGGCGCTCGCCTTCGCGGTGGCGGCCTCGGCGAACCTGCCGACCATCCTGTACTCCCTGTTCTGGCGGCGCTTCACCACCCGCGGCGCGGTGTGGTCGATGTACGGCGGACTGCTCTCCGCGATCATCCTGATCGTCCTGTCCCCGGTGATGTCCGGGACGCCGACCTCGATGATCCCGGGCGCGGACTTCGCGGTGTTCCCGCTGAAGAACCCGGGCATCGTCTCCATCCCGCTGGCCTTCTTCCTCGGCTGGCTCGGCTCGGTGACCTCGTCGCGCGCCGAGGACCCCGACAAGCAGGCCGAGATGGAGGTCCGCTCCCTCACCGGCATCGGCGCCGAGAAGCCGGTGCAGCACTGATCCGCGGCTGACCCGGTCCCACGGGGGCCGGCGGGGCGGGACGTCGGGGTGCGGCGTCCGTCCGGCCGGCCCCCCGTCCGTGTCCAGGCCCGACTGACATCATGGCGGGGTGACGCACGGATCCCTCACCGACTACACGCTGCCCGCCCCCGCCCCGGCGGACGACGACGGCGCCCCGCGCGCCGTCGCCCTGATCGGCTCCACGGGCTCGATCGGCACCCAGGGCCTCGACGTGATCGCCCAGGACCCCACCCGGCTCCGGGCCGTCGCGCTCGCGGGCGGGGCGAACACGACCCTGCTGGCCGAGCAGGCCGTGCGCTTCGAGGTCGAGGCGGTGGGCTCCGCCGCGGCGGGGGAGGAGGAGCTGCGCGCCGCCCTCGCCGACGCCGCCGCCCGCCTCGGGCGCCCGTCCCCCCGACCCGTGCTGTTCACCGGCCCGTGCGCCGCCGAGCAGATCGCCGCGTGGCCCGGCGCCGACACCGTGCTCAACGGGATCACGGGCTCGATCGGCCTGCGGCCCACCCTCGCCGCCCTGCACGCCGGCCACCGCCTGGCCCTGGCCAACAAGGAGTCGCTCATCGTCGGCGGGGCCCTCGTGAAGGCGGCCGCGGCGCCGGGCCAGCTCGTGCCGGTGGACTCCGAGCACTCCGCGCTCGCGCAGGCGCTGCGCGGGGGCACGGCGGACGAGGTCCGCCGCCTCGTGCTCACGGCCTCGGGCGGGCCGTTCCGCGGCCTGGACCGCGCCGCCCTGCACGCCGTCACGCCCGCCCAGGCCCTCGCCCACCCCACGTGGGACATGGGCCGCGTCGTCACCACCAACTCCGCCTCCCTCGTGAACAAGGCCCTCGAGGTGATCGAGGCCCACCTGCTGTTCGACGTGCCCCTGGACCGGATCGACGTCGTGGTCCACCCGCAGTCCGTGGTCCACTCGATGGTCGAGTTCGTCGACGGGTCCACGCTCGCCCAGGCCTCCCCGCCGGACATGCGCCTGCCCATCGCCCTGGGGCTGTGCTGGCCGCGCCGTCTCCCGGGCGCGGCCCCGGCCTGCGACTGGACGCGGGCGGCCACCTGGACGTTCGAGCCCCTCGACGAGGAGGCCTTCCCCGCGGTACGGGCCGCGAAGGAGGCGGCGGCCGCCTCGCCCACCCACATGGCCGTGTTCAACGCCGCCAACGAGGAGTCCGTGGACGCCTTCCACGCCGGCGCCCTGCCCTTCGACGGGATCGTGGACACGGTCCGCGCCGTCGTCGCCGACTATGCCCCCGAGCACGTGCTCGCCGCGGCCGGCCACGACCCCGCGCCGACGGGGCTCACCGTGGATGCCGTGCTCGCCGCCGAGGCCTGGGCGCGCCGTGCGGCGCGGGCCCGCTGGTGACCGTCGTGGAGATCCTCTGGTACGTCGCGGGCGTCCTCGCGGTCGCGCTGGGCCTGGCGGTCTCGATCGCCCTGCACGAGATCGGCCACCTCGTCCCGGCCAAGCTCTTCGGCGTGCGCGTCACGCAGTACATGATCGGCTTCGGCCCGACGCTCGTCTCGTGGCGCCGCGGCGAGACGGAGTACGGGTTCAAGGCCGTGCCGCTGGGCGGCTACGTCGCGATGATCGGGATGCTGCCCCCGCCGCGGCCCGGGCAGACGCCCCGCGCGGCGTCCACGGGCTTCGTCCAGCAGCTGGGCCGCATGGCCGACGACGCGCGGGCCCAGGCCGCCGAGGAGGTCCGCCCCGGCGACGAGCACCGCCGCTTCCTCGCCCTGCCGGTGTGGAAGCGGGTGGTGATCATGCTCGGCGGGCCGTTCATGAACCTGCTCATCGCGCTGGGCGCCACCGCCCTGCTGGTCACCACGGTGGGCACCTCGCAGCCCAGCACCACCGTCGCCGAGGTCTACCGGTGCGTGGTCACGATGCAGGAGCAGCAGGCCCGCGCCGCCTCCGGCGGGACAGAGGACTGCCGCCCGGGCGATCCCGCCGCGCCCGCCCACGAGGCGGGACTGCGCCCCGGCGACACCGTGCTCGCCTTCGACGGGCGGCCGGTCTCCGACTGGGACGCCCTCTCCGCCGCGATCCGGGACCGCGCCGGACAGCCCACCCGGATCGAGTGGGAGCGCGACGGCGAGCGGATGAGCGCCACCCTGACCCCGCGCCTGACGGAACGGCCCGTGACGGACGCGCTGGGCCGGCCCGAGCGGGCCCCGGACGGGACCGTGGCGACCCACGAGGTCGGGTTCATCGGCATGGGCGCGCAGCTCGAGACGGTCCGCGGCACCCCGCTCGACGCCGGCCCGCTCGTGGCCCAGCAGGTGCGGGGCGTCGTCGACGTCGTCCTCGTGCTGCCGCAGCGGCTGTGGGACACCGCCGTCGCCGTGGTGACCCCGGCCGAGCGCGACCCGGACGGCCCGATGTCCGTGGTGGGAGTCGGCCGGATCGCCGGGGAGGCGGCGGCGCTCGAGGAGGCCACGCTGACGGACAAGGCCGCCCTGCTGCTGTCCCTGCTGGCGGGCGTGAACGTGGCGCTCATGGTGTTCAACCTCATCCCGCTGCTCCCGCTCGACGGCGGCCACGTGGCCGGCGCCCTGTGGGAGGCGGTGCGCCGCGGCTGGGCCCGGATCACGGGCCGCCCGGACCCGGGGCCGTTCGACCTGGCCCGCATGCTGCCGCTGACCTACGCGGTGGGCGCGGCGATGCTGCTCATGGGCGTCATCCTGATCGTGGCGGACATCGTGGAGCCGGTCCGGCTGTTCTGAGCCCGGCCCGTTCGCCGTGGGCGGTCGCCCCGCGCCCCGGGGCGCCCGCGCGCCTAGGATGGACCGGAGAACCCGGCGGCCCCGCGCCGTCGACCCCGAGAACCCATGAGGAGCGCCCCCGTGCCCGTCAGCCTTGGAATGCCGTCCGCCCCGCCGCCCGTGCTGGCCCCGCGCCGCACCACCCGGCAGATCCAGGTGGGCTCGGTGGGCGTCGGCTCGCAGCACCCCGTCTCGGTGCAGTCGATGACCACCACCAAGACGCACGACATCGGCGCGACCCTGCAGCAGATCGCCGAGCTCACGGCCGCCGGCTGCGACATCGTCCGCGTGGCCTGCCCCACGGACAAGGACGCCGAGGCCCTCAAGGTCATCGCCCAGCAGTCCACCATCCCCGTGATCGCGGACATCCACTTCCAGCCGAAGTACGTGTTCGCGGCGATCGAGGCCGGCTGCGGCGCCGTGCGCGTGAACCCGGGCAACATCAAGAAGTTCGACGACAAGGTCAAGGAGATCGCGCAGGCCGCCTCGGACCACGGCACCTCCCTCCGCATCGGCGTCAACGCCGGCTCCCTGGACCCGCGCCTGCTGCAGAAGTACGGCAAGGCCACCCCGGAGGCCCTCGTCGAGTCCGCCGTCTGGGAGGCCTCCCTCTTCGAGGAGCACGGCTTCAAGGACTTCAAGATCTCCGTCAAGCACAACGACCCGGTGATCATGGCCCGCGCCTACGAGCTGCTCGCCGAGCAGGGTGACTGGCCGCTGCACCTCGGCGTCACCGAGGCCGGTCCGGCCTTCCAGGGCACCATCAAGTCCGCCACCGCCTTCGGCTACCTGCTCGGCCAGGGCATCGGCGACACCATCCGCGTCTCCCTCTCCGCGCCGCCGGTCGAGGAGGTCAAGGTGGGCCTGCAGATCCTGCAGTCCCTGAACCTGCGCGAGCGCAAGCTCGAGATCGTCTCCTGCCCCTCGTGCGGCCGAGCCCAGGTGGACGTGTACACGCTGGCCGAGCAGGTCACCGAGGGCCTCCAGGACCTCGAGGTCCCGCTGCGGGTGGCCGTCATGGGCTGCGTCGTCAACGGGCCGGGCGAGGCCCGCGAGGCCGACCTCGGCGTCGCCTCCGGCAACGGCAAGGGCCAGATCTTCGTCAAGGGCGAGGTCATCCGCACCGTGCCCGAGGACCAGATCGTGGAGACCCTCATCGAGGAGGCCAACCGGATCGCCGGTGAGATGGACCTGGGGGAGGACGGCGGTGACCAGGCTGCCGCCGGTGCCCCGGTGGTCTCCGTCCACTGACCGGGAGGTCCGGGCCGCCACGGGAGACCGCGTCCGCCTGCTGACCGACGCGGACACTGCCGCGCTCGCGGCCCTGTCCGCCCGCGCCCCCGTGTCCAACGTGTTCGTGGACTCCCTGCTGGAGGCGGGCCGCCTGGCCGGCCCGCGCGGGGGAGCGGCGGGCACCCTGTTCCTCGGGATCGACGACGACGCCCCGGGCGCCGGGAGGCTGCGCGCGGCCGTCTGGATCGGCTCGAACGTGGTGCCGGTCGCCGCGTCCGAGGCCCCGGACGCGGGATGGGCGCCGGGCGACGCGGAGGCGCTCGGCGCGGCGGCCGCCGCGCTGCGCCGCCGGTACGGGTCGATCTACGGCCCGGCCGGTCCCGTGCTGGCCGCCGGTCAGGCCCTCGCCGCCGCGGGCCACCGGTCCCGGTCCGTGCGCCCCGACCAGCCGCTGCTCGTGCTGGGCACGGCCGGGGGGATCGACCCGAACCCGTCCGTGGTGCAGGCGCAGCCACGCGACTTCGCGCGCGTCCTGCCGGCCAGCGCGGCGATGTTCGAGGAGGAGCTCGGCTTCTCCCCGTTCGCCGGCGGCGCGGCCCAGTACCGGGACCGCGTCGAGCGGCTGATCCAGGCCGGGCGCGTCTTCATCGACCCGGGCCCGCGCGACGCGGGCGGCCCGCTGCGCTTCAAGGCGGACATCGGGCTGCTCTCCTCCCGGTGCGCCCAGATCCAGGGCGTGTGGATGGCCCCCGCCGCGCGGGGCCGAGGGCTGGCGGCGTCGGCGATGGCCGCCGTCGTGGGCTACGTGCGCCTCCAGGCGCCCGTGGTGAGCCTCTACGTCAATGCGTACAACACCCCCGCGCTGCGCACCTATGAACGCGTGGGGTTCGAGCGGCGCGGCACGTTCGCGACCGTCCTGTACTGACCCGGCGGACCCTGCGCGGGCGATAGGATCGGCGGTCAGGACGCCGGGCACCCCCGTGCCGGCGTCGTCCCGTCCCGCGCGCCGCCCCCGACCGCGCGAGCCCGTCCGAGGAGGCCCCGTCATGCCCCTGCGCATGTCCACCCTGTTCCTGCGCACCCTGCGCGACGACCCGGCGGAGGCCGAGGTGGCGAGCCACAGGCTCCTCGTCCGTGCCGGCTACATCCGTCGCGCGGCCCCGGGCATCTACTCGTGGCTGCCGCTGGGCCTGAAGGTGCTGGCCAAGGTGGAGCGGATCGTGCGCGAGGAGATGGACGCGATCGGCGCCCAGGAGGTGCACTTCCCGGCGCTGCTGCCGCGGGAGCCCTACGAGGCCACGGGCCGCTGGGAGGAGTACGGCGACGGGCTGTTCCGCCTGCAGGACCGCCGGGGCAACGACTACCTCCTGGCCCCCACGCACGAGGAGATGTTCACGCTCCTGGTGAAGGACCTGTACTCCTCGTACAAGGACCTGCCCGCGTACCTGTACCAGATCCAGACCAAGTACCGGGACGAGGCCCGCCCGCGCGCCGGCCTGCTGCGCGGGCGCGAGTTCATCATGAAGGACTCCTACTCCTTCACGGTGGACGACGCCGGCCTGGACGCCGCGTACGAGGCCCATCGGGCCGCCTACCTGCGGATCTTCGACCGTCTCGGCCTCGAGGTCGTGCCGGTGCGGGCCACCTCCGGTGCGATGGGCGGCTCCCGCTCCGAGGAGTTCCTGCACCCCACCGAGGTGGGCGAGGACACCTTCGTCGAGTCCGACGGCGGCTACCGCGCCAACGTCGAGGCCGTCACCACAGTGGCCCCCGCCCCGCTGGACGAGGCGGCCATGGCGGCCCTGCCCGCCGCCGAGGTCAAGGACACCCCGGTCTCCACCACCATCGCCGCGCTCGTGGACGTCGCCAACCGGCTGGCCCCGCGCGACGGCGAGCCGTGGACCGCCGCGGACACGCTCAAGTGCGTCGTGGTCACCGCGGTGGTGGACGGCGGTGAGCGTCGCCCGTTCGTCGTGGGCGTGCCCGGCGACCGTGAGGTGGACCTCAAGCGTCTCGAGGCCTCCGTGGGCCCGGCGCTCGGCGTGGTCGGCGAGCCCACGCTCGAGGCCGCGACCGCCGCGGACCTGGCCGCGCACCCCGCCCTGGTCAAGGGCTACATCGGCCCCGCGGCGGCCGATGCGGTCGAGGGCACCCCGGTGCTCGGCGCGGAGGGCTCCGTCTCGGGCCTGCCCTTCTTCGTGGACCCGCGCATCGCCCCCGGCACCGCGTGGATCACCGGCGCGAACGCGGACCAGCGCCACGTGTTCGGCCTCGTGGCCGGCCGCGACTTCATGTGGGACGGCGTGCTCGAGGCCACCGCGGTGCGCGAGGGCGACCAGGCCCCCGACGGCTCCGGCCCGCTGCACACCCGCCGCGGCATGGAGATGGGCCACATCTTCCAGCTCGGCCGCAAGTACGCCGAGGCCCTCGACCTGAAGGTCCTCGACGTCCACGGCAAGCAGGTCGTGGTGACCATGGGCTCCTACGGCATCGGCATCACGCGCGCCGTCGCCGCGATCGCCGAGCGCTACCACGACGACAAGGGCCTGGCGTGGCCGCGCGCGGTGGCCCCGGCGGACGTGCACGTCGTCGTCGCCACGAAGGGCGAGGACGGCCTCGCCGCCGCCGAGACCCTCGCTGCGGGCCTCGAGGCCGAGGGCCTGACCGTGCTCGTGGACGACCGTCCGAAGGTCAGCCCCGGCGTGAAGTTCAAGGACGCCGAGCTCATCGGCGTGCCCACCACCGTGGTGATCGGCCGCGGCCTGGCCGACGGTGAGCTCGAGCTCAAGGACCGGGCCACCGGTGAGGCGCGCCCCGTGCCCGTGGACGGGGCCGTCGCGGCGGTGCTCGCGGAGGTGCGCCACGGGCGCTGAGTGGTTCGGCGCCGTCGAGCTGACCGCCGGACTGCTCGTCCTCGTGCTCGCCGCGGGCTTCGCGGCGGGCTGGATCGACGCCGTCGTGGGCGGGGGCGGGCTCCTGCAGCTGCCGGCCCTGCTGCTCGTGCCCGGGCTGAGCCCGATCCAGGCGTTGGCCACCAACAAGCTCGGCTCGGTGTTCGGCACGGCGACGTCGGCGCTCACCTACCGGCGGCGCCTGCGGCAGGACCTGTCCACCGCACTGCCGATGGCCGCCGTCGCCTTCGCGGCGGCCCTGGGCGGGGCCGTGGTCGCCGCGCATCTGCCGGCCGGCGTGATCCGGCCCGTGATCCTGGTGGCGCTGATCGCCGTCGCCGTGTTCACGGCCGTGCGCCCGGGCCTCGGACAGGTCGCCGGCGTGGGACCGCGGCGGAGCACCGCGCTGGCCCGGGCCGTGGCGCTCGGCGCGGCGGTGGGCTTCTACGACGGCGTCCTCGGCCCCGGCACGGGCACGTTCCTCATCCTGGGGCTGGTGCTGCTGCTCAAGTTCGACTTCCTGCACGCCTCGGCACAGGCGAAGGTGGTCAACCTCGCGACCAACCTCGGCGCGCTCTCGTACTTCGTGCCCTCGGGGCACGCGGTGCTGGGCCTGGGGCTGCTGCTCGGCGCGGCCAACCTCGTGGGCGGCTACGTGGGGGCCCGCATGGCGATCGCCCGCGGCACCGGCTTCATCCGCGTGGTGTACCTCATGGTGGTGGCCGCGCTCATCGTCAAGGTCGGCGCGGACACCCTCGCCCCGCTGCTGCGCTGAGCCCGCCCCGTCCGACCCGGTCGGGAGCACTCGGCCCCGCCGTGGGCCGCCGGTAGGCTCGGCCCCGGATCCCGACCCCGGCCCCCGCCCGCGTGGCGCGGCGGCCCCGACCCGACGAGTGAGGCACCCCATGGACAGCACCGACCGCCGCGACGACCTCGCCGAGCTGCGCACCCGCGTCGAGGAGGCCCTGGCGGCCGACGACGTGGTGGTGGAGCAGGTGCGCGCCACGGGCACCGCCGAGCACCGCACCGTCGAGGTGGTCCTCGACCGCGCCTCGGGCACCCAGGGCCTGAGCCTGGACGACGTCGCCCGCCTCTCCGGCCGGGTCTCCGCCGCCCTCGACGCCCTGGGCGACCACGTGCCCGGCGTCGGTGCGGGGGAGTACCTGCTGGAGGTCACCACCGCGGGCGTGGACCGCCCGCTCACCGAGCCCCGCCACTTCGCCCGCAACGTCGGCCGTCTCGTCGAGGTCTCGGTCGACGGCGCCGCGCCCGTGACCGCCCGCCTGAAGGACGTGACGGACGACGACGTCGAGCTGGCCGTGGTGCGCCCGCCCGCGAAGAAGGGCATGAAGGCCAAGGAGCTGCCCGCCGAGCGGGTCGCCCTCGACCGCCTCGGTCCGGCGATCGTGCAGGTAGAGTGGAGCCCCGCTCAGCAGGCCGGCGACGCCGACGCCGCCGCGGGCGAGGACACGGCCGAGCACACGGAGGCATGAGTTGGACATCGACATGAGCGCGCTGCGCATGCTGGAGGCGGAGCGGGAGATCCCGATGGACCGCCTCATCCCCACCATCGAGCAGGCCCTGCTCATGGCGTACCACCGCACCCCGGGGGCCCTGAAGCGCGCCCGCGTGGAGATCGACCGCGCGACCGGCCACGTCACCGTGTGGGCCACGGAGCTGGACGAGGACGACACGCCCATCGGCGAGTTCGACGACACCCCGAACGGCTTCGGCCGGGTGGCCGCCTCCACGGCGCGCCAGGTGATGATCCAGCGCATGCGCGAGGAGGACGACGACAAGGTCCTCGGCGAGTTCAAGGACAAGGAGGGCGAGCTCGTCTCCGGCGTCATCCAGCAGGGCCTGAACCGCCACATGGTCCAGGTGAACCTCGGCACCCTCGAGGCCGTCCTCCCGCCGCCCGAGCAGGTGCCCGGCGAGGACTACGCCCACGGCCGCCGGATCCGCGCCTACGTGGTCTCCGCGACGCGCGGCGCCAAGGGCCCGTCCGTCACGGTGTCCCGCTCGCACCCCGGCCTCGTGCGCAAGCTCTTCGAGCTCGAGGTCCCAGAGATCGCGGACGGCTCGGTCGAGATCACGGCGCTGGCCCGCGAGGCCGGCCACCGCACCAAGATGGCCGTGCGCGCCACCCGCCCCGGGGTGAACGCCAAGGGCGCCTCCATCGGGGAGATGGGCAGCCGCGTGCGCGCCGTCATGACGGAGCTCAACGACGAGAAGATCGACATCGTCGACCACGTGGACGACCCCGCCGCGATGATCGCCAACGCCCTCTCGCCCGCCACGACCGTCTCGGTGGAGATCCTCGACGCGGACCAGCACTCGGCCCGCGCCGTGGTGCCGGAGTACCAGCTGTCCCTGGCCATCGGCAAGGAGGGCCAGAACGCCCGCCTCGCGGCCAAGCTCACGGGCTGGCGGATCGACATCGTCGGCGACGGGGTCACCACCTCCGCCCCGGGCCGCTGACCGTCCCCGGGAACAGATCCGGGCCCGGACGCGCTAGGATGGATGAGGTCCTTTCTCGATCCGACGCCCGTGAGGGGTGAACGCATGACGTCTCGGACGGTCGTGCGCACCTGCATCGGATGCCGATCGAGGGCGGACCAGCAAGAGCTGGTGCGCGTCGCCCTGGACTCCTCGACGGAACCCCCATCCGTCGTCTGGGACCCGGAACGACGCCGTCCCGGCCGGGGTGCGTGGCTGCATCCCGGCGAGGACTGCCTCCTCCTCGCCCTGCGCCGCCGCGCGTTCGGGCGGGCCTTCCGGTCCGCCGTCGACGCCGACGCGCTGGGCCGCACCGCGGAGGCACCGGCTGACAGACCGACAGATGAAGGCGGGTCAGAGATCTGATGCGTACCCGATGAGCACTGAAGCATGAGTGCCCAGCGATGAACTTCACCCCCTGCTATCAGGCAGGCCGTGGTGCGCGTGCCCTGGTGGCGCGCGCGACGGCCTGGAGCAACGTCAACGGTCCCAGAACGCGCTGAGACGGACAGCCCGAGCGGCTCCGTTCCGGCCCGTGGGGCCAGAACAGGAGAACCGTGGCCAAGGTCCGCGTCCATGAGCTCGCCAAGGAGCTCGGCATCACCTCGAAGGAGGCCTTGAGCACGCTCAAGGACCTCGGCGAGTTCGTCAGCTCGGCTTCGTCCACCATCGAGCCCCCGGTGGTCAAGAAGCTGCGCAACGCCTACCCGGGTGCCGGCAAGTCCGCCGCCAAGCCCGGTTCCACGCCCGCCGCCCCGGGCCGTTCCGCCGCGCCGAAGCCGGCGGCCGCCCCGTCGCCGCGCGCCGCGGCCCCCACGTCGAATGCCGGCGCCCCGGCGCCCGGTCCCGCCGCGGGCCGCACCGCCGCGCCCAAGCCGGGCGCCGCCCCGACCCCCGGCCCCGCCGCACCGACGCCGGCCGCCCCGGCCGAGCCGAAGGCCCCGCAGCCGCCGGCCACGCCGGGGTCGGCCGCGCCGAAGCCGGGCGCCGCCGCGCCCAAGCCGGGTGCCTCCGCGCCCAAGCCGGGCGCCCCGCGTCCCGGCAACAACCCGTTCAGCCCCAAGGGCGGCTCCGCCGGGCCTCGCCCGGGCGCCCGCCCGGGCGGCCGTGGCGGTGCTCCGCGTCCGGGCAACAACCCGTTCGCCCCCTCGCAGGGCATGCGCTCCGGTCGTGAGGACCGCGCGCCTCGTCCGGGCGGCCCCCGTCCGCCGGCCGGTGCCGGCGGTCCCCGTCCGGGCGGTCCGCGCCCGGCCGCGGGCGCCGGCGGTCCCCGCCCCGGTGGGCCGCGTCCGAACCCGGGCATGATGCCCAAGCAGATCACCCCGGCCCCGCAGCCGGCCCGCGGCCGTGGCCGTCCGGGCGGCGGCCCCGGTGGCGGTCCGGGTCGTCCCGGCGGCCCGGGCGGCCGTGGCGGTCGCGGCAACGCCCAGGGCGCCTTCGGGCGCGGCGGCGGCCCGCGCAAGGGACGCAAGTCGAAGCGCGCGAAGCGCCAGGAGTTCGAGCAGCAGCACACGCGTGAGATCGGCGGCGTCAAGGTCCCCAAGGGTGACGGCACCACCGTCCTGCGTCTGCGCCGCGGCGCGTCCCTGGCCGACTTCGCCGAGAAGATCCGCGCCGACGTCGCCGACCTGGTGAAGGTGCTCTTCACCCTCGGCGAGATGGCCTCGGCCAATCAGTCCCTCGACGAGGAGACCTTCCAGCTGCTCGGCGACGAGCTGGGCTACAAGGTCCAGATCGTGTCCCCGGAGGACGAGGACAAGGAGCTGCTGGAGGCCTTCGACATCGACCTCGAGGCCGAGGCGGCCAACGAGGACGAGGCCGACCTCGAGCCGCGCCCCGCGGTCGTCACCGTCATGGGCCACGTGGACCACGGCAAGACGCGTCTGCTGGACGCCATCCGCTCCTCGAACGTCATCGAGGGCGAGGCCGGCGGCATCACGCAGCACATCGGCGCCTACCAGGTGCCCGTGGAGCACGAGGGCGAGCAGCGTCGCCTCACCTTCATCGACACCCCGGGTCACGAGGCGTTCACCGCCATGCGTGCCCGCGGTGCGAAGGTCACCGACATCGCCGTGCTGGTGGTGGCGGCCGACGACGGCGTCATGCCGCAGACCGTCGAGGCGCTCAACCACGCCCAGTCGGCCGGCGTGCCGATCGTGGTGGCGGTCAACAAGATCGACAAGGACACCGCCGCCCCGGACAAGATCCGCGGTCAGCTCACCGAGTACGGCCTCGTGCCCGAGGAGTACGGCGGCGACACGATGTTCGTGGACGTCTCCGCGCGCAACAACATCAACATCGACCAGCTGCTCGAGGCGATCCTGCTCACCGCGGACGCCGCCCTCGAGCTCACGGCGAACCCGCACAAGGCCGCCCGCGGCGTGGCCATCGAGGCCAACCTCGACAAGGGCCGCGGCGCCGTCGTCACCGTGCTGGTGCAGACCGGCACGCTGCGCGTGGGCGACACCATGGTGGTGGGCTCCGCCCACGGCCGTGTGCGCGCCATGTTCGACGAGAACGGCAACGCCGTGGAGGCGGCCGATCCGTCGCGTCCCGTCCAGGTGCTCGGCCTGTCCACGGTGCCGCGTGCCGGCGACTCGTTCCTCGTCACCGACGACGAGCGCACCGCCCGCCAGATCGCGGAGAAGCGCGAGGCCGCGGACCGCAACGCCCAGCTGGCCAAGCGCCGCAAGCGCATCACCCTGGAGGACTTCGACCAGGCCGTGGCCGAGGGCAAGCTGGACACGCTCAACCTCATCATCAAGGGCGACGCGTCCGGTGCCGTCGAGGCGCTCGAGGACTCGCTGCTCAAGATCGAGGTCGGCGAGGACGAGGTGCAGCTGCGCGTCATCCACCGCGGCGTCGGCGCCATCACGCAGAACGACGTGAACCTGGCGACCGTGGACAACGCCATCATCATCGGCTTCAACGTGCGCCCCGCCGAGCGGGTCGCCGACCTGGCCGACCGCGAGGGTGTGGACATGCGCTTCTACAGCGTGATCTACGACGCGATCGACGACATCGAGAACGCGCTCAAGGGCATGCTGAAGCCGGAGTACGAGGAGGTCGAGCTCGGCTCGGCCGAGGTCCGCGAGGTGTTCCGCTCCTCCAAGTGGGGCAACATCGCCGGTTCGCTCGTGCGCTCGGGCCTCATCCGCCGCAACGCCCAGGCCCGCCTGGTGCGCGACGGCGTGGTGGTCTCCGAGCACCTCAAGATCGAGTCGCTGCGCCGCTTCAAGGACGACGCCACGGAGGTCCGCGAGGGCTACGAGTGCGGCATCGGCCTGGGCAGCTTCAACGACATCAAGGAGGGCGACGTGATCGAGACCTTCGAGATGCAGGAGAAGCCGCGCGTCTGACGGCCGGGGCGGGGGCCCGCACGGGCCCCCGCCTTCCGCGTCCCACCCTCTGAACCATCACCACCGGAAGGAACCGCACCATGGCCGATCCGGCACGCGCCGGCCGCCTGGCCCAGCGCATCAAGGTCCTCGTGGCCGAGGCGCTGCGCCGCGGCGTCAAGGACGATCGCGTGGAGCCCGTCACCGTGACGGAGGTCCGCGTGACCAACGACCTGCAGCACGCCACCGTCTACTACACCGTCCTGGGCGACGAGGCCACGGTGGCCGCCGCCCACGAGGGCATCCAGGACAACCGCGGCATCCTGCGCCGCGAGGTGGGCCGCGGGCTCACCATCCGCCTGGTGCCCACGCTCGAGTTCGTGGCGGACACCGTCCCCGAGGCGGCCGCACACCTGGAGGACGTCCTCCGCGCGGCCAAGGAGCGGGACGCCGAGCTGGCGAAGGAGCGCGAGGGCGCGTCGTACGCCGGTGACGCGGACCCGTACCGCACCGCGGAGCCGGACGCCGACGCCGACGACGCCCCGCGCGCCTGAGGCCCGCGGCACGGTGAGCGCACGCAGCACCGGGGGACAGGCCCCCGACGCGCCGGGAACGGAGGCGTCGGGGGTCGTCCTCGTGGACAAGCCGCAGGGGTGGACCTCGCACGACGTCGTCGGGCGGGTCCGCCGGCTGGCGGGCACCCGCAAGGTGGGCCACGCCGGCACCCTGGATCCCATGGCCACGGGCCTGCTCGTGGTCGGCGTCAACAAGGCCACGCGCCTGCTGACCGCCATCACGGGCACGGACAAGACGTACACGGCCACGATCCGGCTCGGGCAGTCGACCGTCACGGACGACGCGGAGGGCGAGGTCGTGCAGACCCGGCTGGCCAACGCCGTCACGCCCGAGCGCGTGGCCGAGCAGGTCGCCGCCCTCACGGGCGAGATCCTGCAGGCGCCCTCGGCCGTCTCCGCCGTCAAGGTGGCGGGCCGGCGCGCCTACGATCGCGTCCGCGCGGGAGAGGACGTCACCCTCGACGCCCGCCCCGTCACCGTGCACGAGTTCACGGTGCACGAGCTGCGCCGGCTCGACGGCGGCCGGCTGGTCGACCTCGACGTCACCGTGCGCTGCTCCTCCGGGACCTACATCCGGGCGCTCGCCCGCGACCTGGGCGAGGCCCTCGAGACCGGCGGTCACCTGACGGCGCTGCGCCGCACCGCCGTCGGCCCGTTCGACGTGGCCGACGCGCTCTCGCTCGAGGCCCTCGCGGAGCGGTTCGCGATGACCGAGCTCTCCGAGGCCGCCGCCGGGCTCTTCCCGGTGCGCGAGCTGACGGAGCACGAGGCCCACGAGCTCGCCTTCGGGCGGGTCGTGGCGCCCACCGGCACGGGTGAGACGCTCGTCGCCGGGCGCGCGCCGGACGGCCGCGTCATCGCCCTCGTCTCCGACGTGCGCCGCCGCGGCGCCGACGTCGCCAAGCCCCAGCTCGTGTTCGCCCCGGCCGAGGGGCCGGGACAGGGAAGGACCGCATGATCCTCGACGCCTGGTTCTGGACGGGACTGGTGATCGGTGCCGTCTCGTTCGTCGTCTGCGTGGTGATGACGGCGATCCGCCGCCACCCCGCGGACGCCTCGATCCTCTCGGTGGCCGCCGTCGAGCTGTTCACGCTCGTCTATGCGGCGGCCGCCGCCGTCCGCCAGCTCGGCGGGGACACCCTGAACGGCCCCGGCTGGGAGTTCTGGGGCTACATCCTCACCGCCCTGATCGTGCCGGTGATCGCCGTGGGCTGGGCCGTCACGGACAAGACCCGGTGGTCCAACCTCGTGCTGGCCGTGGTCGGGCCCACGATCGCCGTGATGCTGCACCGCATGCAGGTCATCTGGTTCGGGCAGTGGTGAGGAGGATGGACATGGCACCCAGCGACGGCGCCCCCGCGCGCAACCAGGGTCTCGGCCGGATCATCGTCATGGTCTACGCGGTGTTCGCCCTCTCGGCGAGCGCGCGCAGCCTCTTCCAGATCCTCACGCAGTTCGACGCCGCCCCCGTGGCGTACACGCTCTCCGCGGTCGCGGCGGTCGTGTACATCGTGGCGACGTTCGCGCTCGCCCGCTCCGGCGCGCGCGCCTGGGCCGTGGCGCTGGGCGCCGTGCTCGTGGAGCTGGCCGGCGTGGTGGGCGTGGGCCTGTGGACCGTCCTGGATCCGGGGATGTTCGCCCACGACACCGTGTGGTCCCGGTTCGGCGCGGGCTACGGCTACGTGCCGCTCGTGCTGCCGGTGGTCGGCCTGATCTGGCTGCTGACGCACCGCCCCGCCCGCCCGGCCGAGGCGGGGGCGCTCTGATGCGGGTCTGGAACAGCCTGGACGAGGTCCCCACGGACCTGCCGCGCACCGTGGTCACCCTGGGCAACTTCGACGGCGTGCACCGCGGCCACCGGGAGGTGCTGCGCCGGGTCGTCGAGCTGGCGCGGGCCCGCGACGCCCTGGCCGTGGCCGTGACCTTCACCCCGCACCCGCGCGCCGTGCACCATCCCGAGGTGCCCCACGTGGACATCATCAGCCCCGAGCAGCGGGTCGTCCTCCTGGACGAGGCGGGTCTGGACGCGGTGCTCCTGCAGCGCTACACCCTCGAGTTCGCGGACCAGTCCCCGGAGGAGTTCGTCCGCGGCATGCTCGTGCACGGGCTGCACGCCGCCGTCGTGGTCGTGGGGCACGACGTGCGCTTCGGCCGGGGCAACACCGGCGACGTCGCGGAGATGGTGCGCCTGGGGGCCCGCTACGGCTTCGAGGTCGAGGCCGTCGAGGAGTTCCCCGCCGAACACGGGGCCGAGCCGGAGCGCCGCTGCTCCTCGACCTGGGTGCGGGAGGCCCTGGCCGCGGGCGACGTCGCCCAGGCCGCGGCCGTGCTCGGCCGGCACCACGTGCTCGCCGGCGAGGTGGTGCACGGGTTCGCGCGCGGCCGCGAGCTCGGCTTCCCCACGGCGAACCTCGAGACGGATGTGCAGGGCATGATCCCGGCCGACGGCGTCTACGCCGGCTGGGTGCACGACGCGCACGGCGGGGTGTGGCCGGCCGCGATCTCCATCGGCTCGAACCCCACGTTCGAGGACGTCTCCCGCGTGGTGGAGGCACACGTGATCGACCGCCACGACGAGCGGGTGGAGGACTTCGACCTGTACGGCCAGCACATCGAGGTGGAGTTCGTGGCCCGGCTGCGCGGGATGGTCGCCTACGAGGGCGTCGAGAAGCTCGTGGCGCAGATCACGCAGGACGTGGACGAGGCCCGGGCGATCCTGGCCACGACCCCCTCCGACCGGTGAGCGCCCCGGAGCCGGGCGCTCCCCCCGCTGTGCCGAACCTGCCGGGGCGCCCGGCCCGGGCCCGTCGGGCCGGGCCCAACCCCTTCGAGACCGGCGGGGAGCACTACGACGCCGTCCGCCCCTCCTACCCGGCCGCCGCGGTGGACCGCGTCCTGGCGGGCACCGCCGACGGCGCGGACGTGGTGGAGCTCGGGGCCGGGACGGGACTGTTCACCCGGCTGCTCGCGGCCCGCCCGGCGGACCGGGTGCGGACGGTGACGGCCCTCGAGCCGTCGGCGTCGATGCGCGCCGTCCTGGAACGCGAGGTCGCGGCCGGCACGGGCGGGCGGGTGCGCGCCGTGCCGGGCACGGGCGAGGCCACGGGCCTGCCGGCGGCGAGCGCCGACGTCGTGGTGGCGGCCCAGGCATGGCACTGGATGGACCCGGCCGCGGCGAGCGCGGAGGCCGCACGGGTGCTGCGCCCGGGCGGGCGCCTGGCCGCGGTGTGGAACCAGCTCGACACGGCGGTGCCGTGGGTGCACCGTCTCACCCGGATCATGCACGCCGGGGACGTGCACGCCGCCCGGCCGGAGCAGCGCCGGTTCGCCGCCCCGTTCGGGGCGGAGGAGCACGCGCGCTGGGCGTGGACGCAGCCCATGACCGCGGCGGGGCTGCACGGGCTCATGGCCTCGCGCTCGTACTGGCTACGCGCGGACGAGCGGATCCGGTCCCGGATGACGGCCAACCTCGACTGGTACCTGCACGAGCACCTGGGCCATGCGGCGGACGCGGTCCTGCAGGTGCCCTACGTGACGGTGGCCTGGTGGGCGGCGCCGGTCAGGGGCGGGCGCCCACGGTGACCGGGACCGTCCGGGCGATCCCGGCCCGCCGCGCCTGCCAGAGCAGCAGCGCCGTGGCCACCGCGACCACCGCCACCGAGAGCAGCGTGGCCGCCGGGGAGCCGGCGGTCTCCGCGCCCACGTAGCTGTCCTCGACGGTGCCCACGAGCGTGCCGACGGCGATGATCACCACGTTGTTGACCACGTGGAGGGCGACGGCGGCCTCGAGCCCGCCCGTGCGCCACGTGAGCAGGACGGCGGCGACGGCGAACGCGGCGAGGTCCAGCAGGATCCACGGGTCGAGCGAGCCGTGGGCGAGCGAGAAGGTCGCCGCCGAGAGCACCGCGGTGACCGCGGCGGCCACGACCGGCCGGCGGATCCACGTGCCGACGGCCAGCAGCAGCCACCCGCGGAACAGGTACTCCTCGCCCGCGGCCTGGAACGGGGTGAGCACGAACGCCATGACGAGCAGCCAGACCCAGTCCTGCGCGCGCGGGGCCGTGGGGGCGCCGTCGAGGGCCCACGCGCCCAGCACGTAGGCGAGGAACAGCGGCGTCAGCACGACGACGCAGCGCGCCAGCCAGCGCCAGCGCACGCGGCCCTCGACCGAGTGGACGAAGCGGGCGGCGACGGGGTGGCCCAGCGCCACGGCCAGCAGCGCGACCCCGATCAGCGCGGCGAGCAGGAGGTTGTTCAGCAGCACCATGGGCGCGGAGTACAGGTCGAGGTCGGTCACGTCCGTCGGGTCGGCCGCGCCGAGCAGCGCGGGCCCGGACGTGGCGATCAGGGCGAGAGCGCCCAGCACGCCCCCCAGCACGAGGAGGCCCACCAGGCCGGCCAGCACGAGGCCGAAGGACGCGAGCGGGTTCCACCATCGGGCCCGCGGCGTGCGCAGCAGCGCGGGGTAGCCGTGGCCGATCAGCGGCAGATCCAGGGGCGGCGCGGGCGGCCGGAGGGGGAACGACGGGAGTGGGGGACCGGTGGGGTGCTCACCGGGCCAGGGTAGGCGATGCGGTAGACTCGACCCTCGGCCTCCCTGCAGTCCGCGGTGGGGTGGGCCCCGCGTCGTCCGCCCCGGCGGGGCGCGGCCCGTGTTCGCGGTACCGAAGTGAAGGAGGCCCACCATGGCCCTGGATCCCGCTGTCAAGCAGCAGATCATCAAGGAGTACGCCACCCACGAGGGCGACACCGGTTCCCCCGAGGTGCAGATCGCGGTCCTGTCCCGCCGCATCAAGGACCTGACCGAGCACCTCAAGGAGCACAAGCACGACCACCACACCCGTCGCGGCCTGATGGCCCTGGTGGGTCGCCGTCGTCGCATGCTCGGCTACCTGCAGAAGGTCGACATCGAGCGCTACCGTGCGCTGATCGAGCGCCTCGGCCTGCGCAAGTGACCTGAGGAGGCGGCGCCGGAGCCCGCGGGGACCCGCGAGCGCCGGCGCCGCCTTTCGTCTGCCCCCGGACGCACGTAGTGTGTCCCGGGGGGAGACCGCCGCAGCCTGCGGCACTCCGGCGCGCCATGGCGCGCATCCCCGCATCATCGACACACCCGACGGTTCCGCGCCCATCGCCCGCGGTCCTCGACAGTGGCTCCCGGACCCCGCCGCACGGCGGGACGCCGAGGGCCTCGATCGAAGACCAGGGGGACAGGGACGCCTGCGGCGCCGTCCACCTGAAAGGAGGCCCTCATGGAGGGTCCTGAGATCACCTTCGCCGAGGCCGTCATCGACAACGGCTCGTACGGCAAGCGCACCGTCCGCTTCGAGACCGGGCGCCTCGCCCAGCAGGCCGCCGGCGCCGCCATGGTCTACATCGACGAGGAGACGTCGATGCTGTCCGCCACCACCGTCGGCAAGTCGCCCCGCGAGGGCTTCGACTTCTTCCCGCTGACCGTGGACGTCGAGGAGCGCATGTACGCCGCGGGCCGCATCCCCGGCTCGTTCTTCCGCCGCGAGGGCCGCCCGTCCACGGACGCGATCCTCACCTGCCGCCTGATCGACCGCCCGCTGCGCCCGGCGTTCGTCAAGGGCATCCGCAACGAGGTCCAGGTCGTCGTGACCGTCACCTCGATCGCCCCGGACGAGATCTACGACACGGTGGCCATCAACGCCGCCTCCCTGTCCACGCAGCTGTCCGGCCTGCCGTTCTCCGGTCCCATCGGCGGCGTGCGCATGGCCCTCATGGACGACGGCTCCGGCACGCGCCAGTGGGTCGCGTTCCCGAAGCACTCCCAGCTCGAGGGCGCCGTGTTCAACATGGCCGTGGCCGGCCGTGTGGTGGGCGACGACGTCGCCATCATGATGGTCGAGGCCGAGGCGACCCCGGACTCCTGGACCCTGGTCAAGGAGCGCGGCGCGCAGGCGCCCACCGAGGAGATCGTGGCCGAGGGCCTCGAGGCCGCCAAGCCCTTCATCCGCGCCCTGTGCGAGGCCCAGGCCGACCTGGTCAAGCGCGCCGGCAAGGACCCGGTGGACGTCCCCGTGTTCCAGGACTACCAGGACGACGCCTACGCCGCCGTCGAGAAGCTCGCCACGGACCGCCTGACCGAGATCTTCTCCATCGGCGACAAGCAGGAGCGCGAGTCGGCCTCGGACGCCTACCTGCTCGAGGTGCTCGAGGAGCTCGCCGGCGAGGGCAAGGACTTCGCCGAGCGCAAGGGCGAGATCGCCAAGGCCTACGGCTCCCTCACCAAGCAGATCGTGCGCCGCCGCATCCTCACCGACCAGGTGCGCATCGACGGCCGCGGCCTGACGGACATCCGCAAGCTGACCGCGGAGGTGGAGGTCCTGCCCCGCGTGCACGGCTCCGCCATCTTCGAGCGCGGCGAGACCCAGATCATGGGCGTCACCACGCTGAACATGCTCAAGATGGAGCAGCAGATCGACTCGTTGGCGCCGGAGACGGCCAAGCGGTACATGCACCACTACAACTTCCCGCCGTACTCCACCGGCGAGACCGGCCGCGTGGGCTCCCCGAAGCGCCGCGAGATCGGCCACGGCGCCCTCGCCGAGCGCGCCCTCGTGCCCGTGCTGCCGGCCCGCGAGGAGTTCCCCTACGCGATCCGCCAGGTCTCCGAGGCCCTCGGCTCCAACGGCTCGACGTCGATGGGCTCCGTCTGCGCCTCCACCCTGTCCCTGCTGAACGCGGGCGTGCCGCTGCGTGCGCCCGTGGCCGGCATCGCCATGGGCCTGGTCTCCGCCGAGGTGGACGGCCAGACCCAGTACGCGGCCCTGACCGACATCCTCGGCGCCGAGGACGCGTTCGGCGACATGGACTTCAAGGTGGCCGGCACCGCGGAGTTCGTCACCGCGATCCAGCTGGACACCAAGCTGGACGGCATCCCGGCCTCCGTGCTGGCCGCCGCCCTGACGCAGGCCCGCGAGGCGCGCCTGCACATCCTGTCCGTGCTGAACGCCGCCATCGACGCCCCGGACGAGATGGCCCCCACCGCCCCGCGGATCATCTCCGTGCGCATCCCGGTGGACAAGATCGGCGCGGTCATCGGCCCCAAGGGCGCCATGATCAACCAGATCCAGGACGACACGGGCGCGGACATCACCATCGAGGACGACGGCACCGTGCTGATCGGCGCCACTGACGGCGCCTCGGCCGAGGCCGCGCGCTCCGCGGTGAACGCGATCGCCAACCCGCAGGTCCCCGAGGTCGGTGAGCGCTACCTCGGCACCGTGGTGAAGCTGACCACGTTCGGCGGGTTCGTCTCGCTCACCCCGGGCAAGGACGGCCTGCTGCACATCTCCGAGCTGCGCAAGCTCAACGAGGGCAAGCGCGTGGACGACGTCGAGGACGTGCTCGGCGTGGGCCAGAAGGTCCAGGTCGAGATCACCAAGATCGACGACCGCGGCAAGCTCTCCCTCTCCCCGGTGGTGGCGGAGTCCGACGCCGTGGCCGAGACCGCGGACGCGATCGAGTCCTCGCAGACCGAGGCGTGATCCGCCCCGGCCGGGCACGCCCGGCCCGGTGACCACGACGGCGCCGCACCCTCCCCGCGAGTGGTGCGGCGCCGTCGTCGCGCATGGGCGAGAATGGCCGTCATGAGTGTTCACCGTGAGATCCCCCTGGACTTCGACGGCGTGCTGGCGGACGAGGGCAACGGTTCCGTGGTGCGCCGCTCCGTGCTGCCCGGCGGCGTCCGCGTGCTCACCGAGGCCATGCCGGACCAGCGCTCGGTGACCATCGGCTACTGGGTGGCCGTGGGGTCCCGTGACGAGTCGCCCGAGGGCTACGGCGCCACGCACTTCCTCGAGCACCTGCTCTTCAAGGGCACGCCCACGCGCACCGCGATGGACATCGCGGCCGCCTTCGACCGCGTGGGCGGGGAGTCCAACGCCGGCACGGCCAAGGAGTCCACCGTCTACCACGCCCGCGTGCTGGACGAGGACCTGCCGATGGCCGTGGAGGTCCTCACGGACATGCTCACCTCCTCCCTGATCGACCCGGACGAGCTCAAGACCGAGCGCGGCGTGATCCTCGAGGAGCTCGCCATGGACGCGGACGACCCCGTGGACGTGGCCCACGAGAAGCTCGCCGAGGTCATGCTGGACGGCCACCCCCTCGGCCGGCCGATCGGCGGCACGCCCGAGACGATCCGGGCCGTCACCCGCGACCATGTGGTCGGGCACTACACGCACTGGTACCGCCCGGACGAGCTCGTCGTCACCGCCGCCGGCCACCTCGACCACGACGAGGTCTGCCGCCTCGTCCTCGCCGCCCTGCGCGCCTCGGGCTGGGAGCTCACCCCGGGAGCCCTGCCCGCCCCGCGCCGTGCCGTGGACACCGCCGGGGCCGCGGCCTCGCGGGTGCGGACCGGCACGCACACCGTCACCAAGGCGGTCGAGCAGGCCAACGTCCTCGTCGGCGGCCGCTCGCTGTCCACCACGGACCCGGACCGCTTCGCCCTGGGCGTCATGCAGTCCGTCCTGGGCGGGGGCATGTCCTCGCGGCTGTTCCAGGAGATCCGCGAGCGCCGCGGCCTGGCCTACAACACCTACTCGTTCTCCGCCGGGTACTCCGACGCCGGCTACTGGGGCCTGTACGCGGGCTGCCAGCCGGACCGGGTGGACGAGGTGGCCGCGCTGATGGAGGCCGAGCTGGACCGGATGGCCGAGGCCGACGTCACCGGGGAGGAGCTCGCGCGCGCCCACGGGCAGATCTGCGGCGGCACCGTGCTGGGCATGGAGTCCACGGGCGCCCGCATGTCCCGGCTGGGACGGGCCGAGCTGGTCACGGGGGAGTACGTGGACCTGGCGGCCTCCCTCGCCCGGGTCCGCGAGGTCGACGCCGGCCAGGTCCGGGCCGTGGCCGCGCGCCTGGCCGCGGGGGACCGGGCGCGCGTCGTCGTCGCCCCGGCCTGACCTCGGCCACGGCCGCCGGGGCGGGCCGCGTAGGCTGGAGGCCATGACCGAGACCCGCACCCCCTCCGCCGTGTCCGCTCCCGACGACGTCCCGCGCGTCGCGATCCTGGGCGCCCGTGGCCGCATGGGCCGCCACGCGGTGCCCGCGGTGCGAGCGGCCGAGGGGCTGAAGCTCGTGGCCGAGCTCGGCTCGCAGGACCGCCTGGACGCGGTGCTCGACGCCGGCGCCACGCACGTCCTGGACCTCACGGTGCCGGACGCCTCGCCTGAGAACGTGGCCTTCGCCGTGGAGCACGGGCTGCACACCGTGGTCGGCACGTCGGGCTGGGTGCCCGAGCGCCGCGAGCGCCTCGGGGCGCAGCTGGCTGAGCACCCGGGGGTGGGCGTGCTGATCGCCCCGAACTTCTCGGTCGGCTCGGTGCTGGCCTCGGCGTTCGCCGCGCAGGCGGCGCGGTACTTCGAGTCCGTCGAGCTCGTCGAGCTGCACCACCCGGACAAGGTGGACGCCCCGTCGGGCACGGCCGTGCGGACCGCCGAGCTCATCGGCGCGGCCCGGGACGCGGCCGGCGTGCCCATCTCCCCGGACGCCACCGAGCATGACCCGGACGGCGCGCGCGGCGCCGTCGTCCACGGCGTGCACGTGCACGCGGTGCGCCTGCGTGGCCTGGAGGCGCACCAGGAGGTGCTGCTGGGCGGGCCGGGTGAGCAGCTCGTGGTCCGGCACGACGCATTCGACCGCGGCGCCTACATGCCCGGCGTCGTCCTCGGCCTGCGGACCGTGGCCTCCCGCCCGGGTCTGACCTACGGACTGGATGGATACCTGGACCTTGGCTGAGCCCTCCCGCATCCCCGACGACGGCGCCGTGGGCCCGACCGTGCCCGCCGCCCGTGCCCGCCGCTCGACCGTGATGAGCAAGGTGTGGGTCGGCTTCGTGTCCCTGCTCGTGCTGCTGTTCGCCGGGTTCGCCCTCAACGCGTCCGTCGCGCTGGTGCGCGCCCCGCAGCCGCTGGCCAAGGCGATCGGCGTGGGCGTCATCCTCGTGGTGCTGGTGACCGTGGCCGTCCTGGCCCGCGAGGTGTGGTTCGGGCGCCAGACCGAACGCCTGGCCGACCAGCTCGAGGCCGAGGGCGGGCTGCCGGAGGACGACCTGCCGCGCTCGCCCGGCGGCCGGATCGACCGGGAGGCCGCCGACGCCCAGTTCGACCTGTACCGCGTGGAGGCCGAGGCCGCACCGCGCGACTGGCGCGCCCGCTACCGCCTCGCCCTGGCCTACGACGCCTCGGGCGACCGCCGCCGCGCCCGCGAGGCGGCCCGGGAGGCCGTCCGCCTGCACCGCGCCGGCTGACGCGGCCCACGCCTCGCTCAACGCCCTGCGACGGCCCGTTCCCCACCCGCCCGGGAGAGCCGGGCCATCACGGCTTCGAGCGGACCCCGTCGGCCGCTGAGCTCGGCGGCCAGCCCGGCCGCGAGGCTCAGCACGACGAGGGCGGCGAGCAGTGCCCCGTCGGCCGGGTCGAGTCCGGTCGCGTCCACGAGCGCGAGCACCACGAGGTGCCCCACGTAGAGCGTGAGCGGGATGCGCCCCGCACCCACGAGCGGGCGCAGCGCGGCGTGCCCGACCAGCGGCCGGGCCAGCAGGCAGGCGCCCAGCACGGCGCAGGCCCAGCCCGCCGCAAGCACGGCGGCCACCACGGACCCGGAGTGCGGGGTCGGCAGGGCGAGCCACAGCGGATCCGGGATCAGCAGCGCGAGCCGCGGCTCGCCCGTGCGCAGCGTGAGCGCCGTCTCGACCGGGTCCGTGCCGATCGCCGCGGCGACCCGCCCGACCGTGCCCGGAGCCCGCAGCACCGCCGCACCGACGACGCCGGCCGCCGCCCACGCCGCGGCCCCGCCGCCGAGGATCCCGGCGGCCACGCGGGGCCGGTCCAGCGGCAGCCGCCCCAGGGCCAGCCCCAGCACGAGGAACGCGCCCCAGGACAGGACGGGGTAGTAGCCCGTGAGCGTCAGATCGGCCAGCAGCAGCCCGGGACGCAGCAGGTCCGCGGGGCCGGGGGAGAGCCAGAGCCGCCCGCCCACGAAGAACTCCTGGCGCCCCACGACGGCCTGCACGGCCGCGACCACCGCGAACACCAGCACCGGCCCGAGCACGAGCCACGCCCCCGCGATCACCCCCAGGGTGCGGGCACGCAGGCCCAGCAGGGGCAGCGCGAGCAGGAAGAGCAGGGCGTAGTGGCACAGGATCACGGCCACGGGGACCCCGAGCGTCCCGCACGCGAGCCCGAGCACGAACAGCAGGCCCGCGCGTCGGGCGATCCGGCGGCGCAGCGTCGCGCGCCGGGCCCCCGTGGCCGGCGTCGCGCCCCCCGTGGACAGGGCCAGCCCGACGCCGGCCAGCAGGACGAACAGCACCGAGGCGCGTCCGGCGAAGGACAGGAACGCCGGGTGCGGCGCCCCGTCCGCCGTCGCCGGGTCGAGGACGTGGACGGTGATCATGCCGAGCAGGGCGGGCTCCTCTCGAGTCGCCGCGCGTCGCGGAGGGGCCACGGACGGCGCGGGCCCCCAGTCTCGCAGGTAGGGTGGGGCCCATGAGTGCCGTCCGTTCCGCCGTCATCCCCTCCGAGCTGCTCTTCGGCACGGTCGTGCCCGCCATGGTCACCCCCATGACGGACGAGGGCGCCGTGGACCTCGAGGCGGCCGCCGCGCTGGCCGAGCACCTGGTGGACCGCGGGGCCGACGGCCTCGTGGTCACCGGCACCACCGGCGAGACCTCCACGCTCACGGACGACGAGAACGTGGCGATGTTCCGCACCGTCGTCGAGGCCGTGGGGGACCGCGCCAGGGTCGTGGCCGGCACCGGCACCAACGACACGGCGCACACCCTCGAGCTGTCCCGCCGCGCGGCCGAGACGGGCGTGGACGGGCTGCTGCTCGTCACCCCGTACTACAACAAGCCCAACCAGGCCGGCATCCGCGCGCACTTCGAGGCCGTGGCCGACGGCGTGGACCTGCCGATCATGCTCTACGACATCCCGGGCCGCTCCGTGATGCCGATCGAGCCCGAGACGATCATCGCGCTCGCGCAGCACCCCAACATCCGTGCGCTCAAGGACGCGAAGGGGGACCTGCAGTCCACCACCACCGTCCTGGCGCACACAGACCTCGACCTCTACTCCGGCGACGACGGCGCGACCCTGCCGCTCATGGCGCTCGGCGCCGTCGGGGTCGTCTCGGTGGCCGCGCACGCGGCCCCCGAGCTGTACCGCCAGCTCGTGGACGCCGTCCACGCCGGCGACCTGGCCGGTGCCCGTGATCACCACTTCGCGCTGGACCCCGTCCAGCGCGGCATCATGACCCACGTCCAGGGCGCGGTGGCCGCGAAGGCCGTCCTCGCCGCCCAGGGCGTCATCCCGTCCGCAGCCGTGCGGCTGCCCCTCGTCCAGGCCACGCCGGACGAGCTCTCCGTCATCCGAGCCGACCTCGCGGAGGCCGGCATCACCTTCTAGAAGGGACCCGTTCCATGACCGCAGGCACCCGCCTGTCCACCCCGCCCAAGCTCAAGCGGGGCACCTGCCGCATCGTCCAGCTGGGCGGCCTCGAGGAGGTCGGCCGCAACATGGTCACCTTCGAGATCGACGGCAAGATCCTCATCGTCGACTGCGGCGTCCTCTTCCCCGAGGAGCACCAGCCCGGCGTCGACCTGATCCTGCCGGACTTCGACTACATCCGGGACCGCGTGGACGACGTCGTCGGCATCGTCCTGACCCACGGCCACGAGGACCACATCGGTGCCGTGCCGTACCTGCTGCGCCTGCGCGACGACATCCCCGTGATCGGCTCCAAGCTGACCCTCGCCCTGATCGAGGCCAAGCTCGAGGAGCACCGGATCAAGCCGCGCACCCGCGTGGTCAAGGAAGACGACATCGTCGAGTTCGGCCCGTTCGAGTGCGAGTTCGTGGCCGTGAACCATTCGATCCCGGACGCGCTCGCCGTCGCCATCCACACGGACGCCGGCACCATCCTGCACACCGGCGACTTCAAGATGGACCAGCTGCCGCTCGACGGCCGCATCACGGACCTGCGCGCCTTCGCCCGTCTCGGCGAGGAGGGCGTGGACCTGTTCATGACCGACTCCACGAACGCCGAGGTCCCGGGGTTCACCACCACGGAGGCGGAGATCGGCCCCACCCTCGAGCGCTACTTCGCCACGGCGAAGCGCCGCATCGTGGTGGCCTCGTTCTCCTCCCACGTGCACCGCGTCCAGCAGGTCCTCGACGCCGCCCACAAGCACGGTCGCAAGGTGGCCTTCGGCGGGCGCTCCATGATCCGCAACATGACCATCGCGGCGAAGCTCGGCTACCTCAACGTGCCGAACGGGATCCTCGTGGACATCCGCAAGGTGGACAAGTACCGCGACGACGAGATCGTGCTCATGGTCACCGGCTCCCAGGGCGAGCCGATGGCGGCCCTGTCCCGCATGGCCAACGGGGACCACCAGGTGCAGCTGGCGGAGGGCGACCTCGTCGTGCTGGCCTCCTCGCTGATCCCGGGCAACGAGAACTCCGTGTTCCGCGTGATCAACGGGCTCATGAAGCTCGGCGCGACCGTGGTGCACAAGGGCATGGCCAAGGTGCACGTCTCCGGCCACGCCTCCGAGGGCGAGCTGCTGTACTGCTACAACATCGTCGAGCCCGAGTTCGTGATGCCGGTGCACGGCGAGACCCGCCACCTGATCGCCAACGGCCGGATCGCGGAGAAGACCGGCGTGCCGGCCGAGAACGTCATCCTCGCCGGCAACGGCACCGTGGTGGACATGACCGACGGCCTCGTGAAGGTCGTCGGCGAGGTGGAGTGCGGCTACGTGTACGTGGACGGCTCCTCCGTGGGCGAGATCTCCGACTCCGACCTCAAGGACCGCCGTGTCCTGGGCGAGGAGGGCTTCCTCTCGATCATCACCGTGGTCAACCGGCAGACCGGCGCGATCGTGTCCGGCCCGGACGTCCACGCCCGCGGCATCGCCGAGGACGAGAAGGTGTTCGAGGAGATCAAGCCGAAGATCGTCCGGGCGCTCGAGGAGGCCGTGCAGTCCAGCAAGGACCACACCGCCCACCAGCTCCAGCAGGTGGTCCGCCGGACCGTCGGCACGTGGGTCAACCGCAAGCTGCGCCGCCGCCCGATGATCATCCCGGTGGTCCTGGAGGCCTGACCCCTCCGGGTCGCCATGCCTGCCGTGTCCGCGGTTCGCGGTAGTTTGGTGGGCATGGCGACCCGTACTTCCCCCACGCGTTCGTCCTCCTCCTCCGCCACGTCCCGCTCCGGCTCCGCCGGACGCCGAGGCTCCGGACGGAAGGGGTCGACCGCGACCGTCCCCGAGGCCGACCGGCCCGCCGCGCCCCTGCGCGCCCTGCACACCCTGTGGATGGGGCTGGCCACGCCGGTCGGCGCCGGCTTCCGCAAGCTCGGCCCGGACGTGCGCATCGACCGCGAGGAACGCCGTGACGGCACCGGCCTGCTCCTGCTGCTGCTCGCCGCGCTGATCGCGGCCGTGGAGTGGTGGGGCCTGCGCGGCACCGCCGTCGGCCGCGTGGTGCACGGGGTGGTGGGCGGCACCGTCGGGTGGTTCGCCCTCCTGGTGCCGATCGCCCTGCTCGTCGTGGCCGTGCGCTGCTTCCGCCACGCCACGGACCATCGCGCCAACGGGCGCATCATCATCGGCCTGCTCACGGCGACCGTCGCCGGCTCCGGCATCGCCCACCTCGTGGGCGGTGTGCCCTCGGCCGCCGAGGCCTTCGAGGACATGCTCGGCGCCGGGGGCATGGTCGGCTACCTGGCGACGGCGCCGCTGGCCTCCCTGCTGACACCCGTGCCCGTCTGGGCCCTCATGATCCTGCTGGCCTTCTTCTCGGTGCTCGTGCTCACCGCGACGCCCGTCGGTGCGATCCCGCAGCGGATCGCGGGAGGCTACGACTGGCTCACGGGCCAGGACCCCGAGGGCGCCTCCGAGCAGCGGGCCGCCCGCCGCGACGAGCGGCGCCGGGCCCGTGAGGTGCGCCGCGAGGCCGAGGACCTCGCCACCCCGCTCTCCGTGGACGCGGAGACCGGGCGCACCCACCCGGGCCACGACCAGTCCTACCTGGACGGACCGGCCGCCGGCTCCCACGCCGCCGGGGCCTCCCGCCCCGGCCTGTTCGCGCGCCTGTTCGGCGGGCGCCGGGCACGCGAGGATCAGGCCGCCGACGCCGCCCCGGAGCGCACCGCCAGCACCGCCTACGACTCCCCGGTGATCCACGAGGCCGAGGCCGGCTCCCACGCCGCCCCCGAGGCCGAGACCACCCGGGTCCTGCCCCGACCCGCCCCGCGGCGGGCCGCTCGCGGGGAGCAGGGCGTGTTCGACGCCGAGCAGGCCGCCGCGAACGCGCGGGACGCGGGCCGGGACGCCTCGGACGACTTCGACCCGTGGGTGGACGAGGACGACGCGCCCGAGGACGCGGACGCCGAGCCGCAGCCGCCCGCCGGAGTGCGCCGACCCACGGCCGCGGACCGTGCCCTCGAGCAGGTCCGCGAACACGCCCGCGCCCAGCGCGAGGCCGCCGCCCCGGCCGCCGCAGCCCCGGAGGAGGACGCGGGGGAGGACACCCCGTTCGCCCTGGACGACGCCCCAGGTCAGGGCTCCGGGGCCGCCGTGCCGTCGTCGTCCTCCGCCGTGCCCGCCAGCACCCCCGCGCCGGTGCCGCCGGTGACCGCCGAGCCGGCCCGCGGCACCCAGTCCGAGCTGGGCGGGGACGTGTCCTACACGCTGCCGCAGTCGGCCCTGCTCCCGGCCGGGCCCCAGCCGAAGGAGCGCTCCGAGGCCAACGACCGGGTCGTCGCCGCGCTGACCACCACGTTCACCGAGTTCAAGGTGGACGCCCAGGTCACCGGGTTCTCCCGCGGGCCGACGGTGACGCGCTACGAGGTCGAGGTCGCCCCCGGCACCAAGGTGGAGAAGGTGACGGCGCTGGAGAAGAACATCGCGTACGCGGTGGCCTCCTCGGACGTCCGGATCCTCAGCCCCATCCCGGGCAAGCGCGCGATCGGCATCGAGATCCCCAACACGGACAAGGAGGTCGTGGCCCTCGGCGACGTCCTGCGCTCGCAGGCCGCCCAGCGCACCGACCACCCGATGGTGATGGGCGTCGGCAAGGACGTGGAGGGCGGCTACGTGGTGGCCAACCTGGCGAAGATGCCCCACATGCTCGTGGCGGGCGCCACCGGCGCCGGCAAGTCCTCGTTCGTGAACTCGATGATCACCTCGATCCTCATGCGCTCCACCCCGGACGAGGTGCGCATGGTGATGGTGGACCCCAAGCGCGTCGAGCTCACCGCGTACGAGGGAGTGCCCCACCTGGTCACCCCGATCATCACGAGCCCGAAGAAGGCGGCCGAGGCGCTGCAGTGGGTCGTCAAGGAGATGGACACCCGCTACGACGACCTCGCGGCGTTCGGCTACAAGCACGTGGACGACTTCAACAAGGCCGTCCGGGCCGGCCAGGTGAAGCTGCCGCCGGACTCCAAGCGCGTGCTGCGCCCATACCCGTACCTGTTGGTCATCGTGGATGAGCTCGCGGACCTGATGATGGTCGCCCCGCGCGACGTCGAGGACGCGATCGTGCGCATCACCCAGCTGGCCCGTGCGGCCGGCATCCACCTTGTTCTCGCCACGCAGCGGCCGTCCGTGGACGTGGTCACGGGCCTGATCAAGGCCAACGTGCCCTCCCGCATGGCGTTCGCGACGTCGTCGGTCACGGACTCCCGCGTGGTCCTGGACCAGCCCGGCGCGGAGAAGCTGCTCGGCCAGGGCGACGCCCTGTTCCTGCCGATGGGCAAGTCCAAGCCCATGCGCGTGCAGGGGGCGTGGGTCAACGAGTCCGAGATCCACGCCGTCGTGGAGCACGTGAAGTCGCAGATGCAGGTCCAGTACCGCGCGGACGTGATCCCCGAGAAGACCGAGAAGGTCATCGACGAGGACATCGGCGACGACCTGGACCTGCTCCTGCAGGCCGTCGAACTCGTGGTCACCACGCAGTTCGGCTCCACGTCCATGCTGCAGCGTAAGCTGCGGGTGGGCTTCGCGAAGGCCGGCCGCCTCATGGACCTCATGGAGTCCCGCGGCGTCGTGGGCCCCTCCGAGGGCTCCAAGGCCCGCGACGTGCTGGTCAAGCCCGACGACCTCGCGGACGTGCTCGCCACCATCTCCGGAGACACCCCGCCCTCGGCCACCTCCGGCGACGGCGACGCCTCGGCCGGAACCGGCGACGGCGACGCCTCGGCGTCGGCCGCTCCGCGCGACCTGGTGCAGGAGGACCTGGACTCGCGCCCGGCCGCCGTGGACTGGAACGACGAGGACGATGATGAGGGATCGGAGGACGCGTGGCAGCTGACGGGCAGATGAGCGCGGCTGGCGGGGCGCAGCGCGTGTCCGCCTGGAACCTGCCGAACATCCTGACCTCGGTGCGCATCCTGATGGTGCCCTTCTTCGCCTGGGCGCTGTGGGTCGGCGGGCCGTGGGGCGGCGACTCGCTCGTCGCCCGGTGGCTCGCGCTGGCGCTGTTCGCGGCGGCCATGTACACCGACAAGCTCGACGGGGACATCGCCCGCGCCCGCGGGTTGATCACCGACTTCGGCAAGATCGCGGACCCCATCGCGGACAAGCTGCTCACGGGCACGGCCCTCGTGCTGTTCTCCCTGCTGGGGGAGCTGTGGTGGTGGGTGACCATCGTGATCCTGGTGCGCGAATGGGGCATCACCCTGATGCGCTTCGTGGTGATCCGCTACGGCGTGATGCCGGCCGGCCGCGGCGGCAAGCTCAAGACCGTGCTGCAGACCGTGGGCATCGGCCTGCTGCTCCTGCCCTTGGCCCCGGTCGTGGGCGGCTGGTGGCCGTGGGCCGGCTGGGTGGTCATCGGGGCCGCCACCGTGCTGACGGTGCTGACCGGTCTGGAGTACGTCAAGGACGCGTGGGTCCTGCGGCGGGACGCCCTCGCCGCCCAGCGGGGGGCCTGAGGCGATGACCATGGCAGGCGCCCAGGACGTGGTGCACGCGCTCGCGCACGCGGGCCGCACGGTGGCGACGGGGGAGTCCCTCACCGCCGGCCTGCTGGCCGCGCGCCTGGCCGACGTCCCCGGGGCGTCGGCCGTGCTGCACGGTGGCGTGGTGGCCTACCAGAACGCCGTGAAGACCGGCCTGCTGGGTGTGCCCGAGGACCTGCTCACGCGGGTCGGGGCGGTGGACGCGGACGTGGCCCGACGGATGGCCCTCGGCGCCCGCGCGGCCCTGGGCGCCGACGTCGGCGTGGCCACCACGGGCGTCGCCGGGCCCGAGCCCCACCAGGGCCGGCCGGTGGGCACCGTGTGGCTCGGCCTGGCCGTGCCCGACGCGGACGCGAACGCGTTGGACGTGCTCGGCGGCGAGCGCGACGGCGCAGCCACCGCAATCCTCCTCCGGCTCGACGGCGGCCGGGCTGCGATCCGGGAGGCCACCGTCGCCGCGGCGCTGCAGGCCCTGACGCGCCTGCTCGCCGGCCGCGGCCACTGAGGCGGCACGGAGGCGCCGACCGACCCGCCTCGGCGCCCCGTTCCTGGTGCCGGCCCGCCCCGCCGCGTAGGTTCGGCGCGATGGAGACCGCATCGCCTCCCACCC